>JBOHHD010000821.1:0-15868 GCA_050700515.1 Pseudonocardiaceae bacterium | reverse complement strand
GCCCCCGACGTCGTAGAGGGGACGGAAGACGACCAACCGCCGGAGAGCCCCGCGCTCCAGCACCTCGACGAGGACGTCGCACAGAGAGAGCGCCGAGTTGCCGGTGCCGGCCCGCCCGCCGAGGGAGACGATGCCCACCTCGGGATCGAGCAACAGGTCCAGTGCCACCCGTTGCTCCGCGGAGCGGCCGTGCAACCCGAATGCCTCCCGGTCCCCGCGGACCAGCCGGGTGCGCTTGTCCGCGGTGATCCGGCCCAGCGCGGTCGCGTTTCCGGCGAGCAGGCGCAATCCGGTGTTGCAGGGCAGCTCAGCGATCTCCGGGTGCTCGGTGAGGTCGGCGATCCCCTCTTTGTACAGCGCAGCCAGCACCGCGGGACCGACCTCCACATCGCACATTCCGGTCCACCCGGACGGCACGACGTTCTGCGCGCGGTATTCCTCGGCGGGCAATCCGACCGCACCCGCCTTCACCCGCAGCGGCATGTCCTTGGTGACCAGGGTGATGTCCCGGCCGTCAGCGGCCAGGTTCAGCGCACAGGCCAGCAACCGGGAGTCGTTGGTCCCGGTACGGAACCCAGCGGGGAGCACCTGCGGGTCGGTGTGGTTCAGCTCGACGTGCAGCGTGCCGCCGAGCTCACCGATCGGCACCGGAGTGTCCAGCCGCCCGTGGGCCAGCCGCAGGTCGTCCAGCAGGCGCAGCGCCTCCCGCGCGAACCAGCCGAGTTCCGGGTGATGCCGTTTGCCTTCCAACTCCCCGATGACGACGAGCGGGAGCACCACCTGGTGCTCATCGAATCGGGAGAGCGCCCACGGGTCGGACAACAGGACCGACGTGTCCAGCACGTAGGTCCGGATACCGGGAACGGTGGGATGGGGCAAGCGAGAGGCGTTCAAGACAGCTCCCTGGCGAGCGTGGCACCCACACCCGTTCCTCGGTGGGCCGGTGCGACCCTGGTTGCTCGCTCCTCTTGCACCCCGGTCGGGGTCAGCGGAGGCGACCACAAGGGCCGGGTGCCGGCCCTCCCGTGCGCGCCGGGGACAGCGGAACTGTCCTCTCGACAACAGCCACGACCAGGGCCTCCCGTGGCGTTACGCCTCCGGCACGTCCCGCCACCACTGCACGCTACCCGGGCAGGGCAGCCGTGTGCATGCATCCACTCAGGTGAATCCGCGCACGGTTCACCGTGACCGGAATCAGCAGAAGGGGCGGCGGAATCCACCCCAAGAGGCGCAGTTTTCACCCCACCAGTTCGGCACGTATCGCTGATGGGATGAGCGGCTCGTCGAGCAACCGCAGGTAACGCCCCTGGAGCGGCTCCGTCGGCGAGCGGGCGTCCAGCCAGGTTCGCAACAGACGGTAACCCTCCACGTAAGTGGTGGTGTAGGCGCGCCACAGCGGATCGGTGAGGAATCGCAGCATCTGCTTGGCCCGCTTCTCGCTGACCAGGAGCCAGCGCTGGAGATAGACCAACACCTCCGCCGGGTCGGCGCCCTGGTCGTGCAGCATCAGCGCGGCGTCCTGGCGAACACCGAGCAGACCCGCCGCAGCCCGCTCCAGCCGCTCGGCAAGCTCACCGTCCAGCCGCAGGCCCAGGTCGCCGAGGATCTCCTCGGCCCAGAGCCCCCAACCGGGGCCCACCGCCGCGTGCAGACCGAGGTCGGCCAACCCCTCGGCCATCAGACATTGTGGGGTGTTCACCAGGAAGATCGTCTGTTCGGCTTGGCGTTGCGCGCGTACCAGACCGGCCTCCTTGCGGCAGTGCTCGGTGTGGTGGCCGGGATAGGACTCGTGGGCGACCAGGTGCGGCAGGTTCGCCCTCCGGTGTCCGAGGTCGGCGTTGATCGCCACCCGGGAGCGGTAGTCACCGAGGTAGTAGTTGAACCCGCTCCAGGGCTTGTCGGTGACCACCTCGTACTGGACGGTCTCCTCAGGGGGCAACCCGACGCTGCCCCGAACCCGATCCCGCAATGCGCTGGACAACGCGTGCACCGCCGGTTCCAGCTTGTCCGGGGCGACCTCGTCGTTGCGCCGGTAGGCGGCCAATCGCTGTTCCAGGCTGCCCCCACCCGACAGCAGCCTGTCGATCTCCGCGTGCGCCGCGCGGTAGACATCGGGGTCCCCGGGTTCGATGGCCACGTCGAAATAGGCCGCCACCTCGGCCACGAACCCGAGCTGCTGGCCGGCCAGCGCGCGCCCGCTGCACTCCAACGCGGTGAGGTGGGTGTCCAGGAAACGGACCCGCGGCTCGGACAGACCGGCAGCCGGAAGCTCGGTCCGCAGCTCGTGCGCCCGCCGGGCCAGCTGCGCCGGATCCGGTCGAGGCTCGTTGTCGACCTGGCGGCGCAGCTGCGGGTCACCGGTGTAGGCATCGACGAAGCCGTCGATGAGGCGGTCGAAGCGCAGCCCCAGCAGCAGATACTCACGAACCAGATCGGCGCCGTTCATCATCGTCCTACTCATGATCGCCAGAGTACGGCTCACGAGCCGTATCGGCGGTGTCGCGCGGCGTAGTCGCGCAGCGCCCGGAGGAAATCCACCTTTCGGAACTCAGGCCAGTACGCGTCACAGAACCAGAACTCGGAATGCGCCGACTGCCAGAGCAGGAAACCCGACAGGCGTTGCTCTCCCGACGTGCGAATGACCAGATCGGGGTCAGGCTGACCTGAGGTGTAGAGGTGCTCGGCGATCTGCTCCACGCTGAGCACCTCGGCGAGCTCCTCCATCGGGGTGCCCGCCTCCGCATGCTTGAGCAACAGCTTGCGCAACGCGTCGGCGATCTCTTGGCGGCCACCGTAGCCCACCGCCACGTTGACCAGCATCCCGGGCCGGCCTCGGGTCCGCGCTGCTGCCGTGGTGAGCCGCTGCGCCATCTCCGCAGGCAGCAGGTCCAGCGCACCGACCACCTTCACCCGCCAGGGAGCGTCCGGCCCGCACAGTTCGTCCACGACGCCGGCGATGACGTCGAGCAGTCCGCTCAGCTCGTCCGGCGGGCGGTTTCGCAGGTTGTCCGGAGACAACAGCCAGAACGTGGCGATCTCGACACCGGTCTCCCGACACCAACCAACCAGCTCGATCAGCTTGGCGGCCCCGACCCGATGCCCGTCACTGACGTCGGCAAACCCGGCATCCTTGGCCCAGCGACGGTTCCCGTCCATGATCACAGCGACATGGCGTGGACGGTTGGCGGTGGCCAGCGCTCGGCGCAGTCTGTGCTCGTAGACGGTGTAGACAAGGTCCTGCAGCCTCACGAGTCGGTAAGGCTACGCCCGTCGTGGGGTCCTCCCTCTCGTGGCTGCCCTGGTGGACCTCACCCTCATTACCCCTTTTGGGCGGTCGCCGCAGCAGCGGCGACGTTGGCATCCCTGACGTCGGCATTGACGACGGCGACTTCGACGGTGTTGCCAGAGAGGGTGCCACCACCCGTCTGCAACAGGGTCCGAGCCGGCAGCAGCTCCACGTGCTGCCCATCGATCTCCGAGAAACTCACCTTGCCAGACATCAAAGTCCCCCCATAGGTCTGGTGGAAAACGTGGGTCGGTGGGAAAACATGATCCGCAAGCGGGATCAGACACGCCAACACCTTGTCTGCTCCCGATCTTCAGACACTACTTACCCTAGTCATGCGTGAAGTCGACAGCAATCGTCATCCTTACGTAAGTCCTCTCCCTCCACTACCGAGGAGCGCTCGATCACCACCGGTCGAAGTGATTAGTCCTGGTCTACACCGTCAGCGAAGCAGGGTGGAACTCGCCCACCTCATTGATCGCCGGAGGGGGCCGATGGGGCACTCGGCGGGGAACCGGCGGAGGCAGAGTTGCCGGAGAGGATAGCGGAGTCGACCTTGACGGTGGCGACGTCGTTGACAACACCGACGACGTTACCGAGGACGCCTGTCTGCAGCAGAGTACGGGCCTGCAGCAGCTCCACGTACTGCCCGTCGATCTCTGCACAGCTCACTACGTCAGACATCAAGATCCCCCTAGTCCAGTGTGAAAGCGTGATCCCCCAGTGGATCAAGCAAAGAAACAGCTTGTCCGTTTCCGGCCAGACCCTACATATCCTGCCGAAAGGCAAGGTCGACGGCGACGGTTATCCGCACGCGGATCATCCACGCTTCTCACCTATGAAGTGTTCTCAAATACGTAATCAAGAGTCTCCATCACTAACGAGTCCAACAACGGATGGCGGTGGACAACGACGGGGTCTGGTGCCGATTGAGAACTACAACTCGGGACCGCGGGCGCGTAGATCGTCGACGGCGGCCATGGCCTGCTTGAGTTCACCGAGCCACTCCTGCGCATGCTCGCCGACCAGGCGCACCGCCCAGGCCAGTGCCTCCGACCGGGACCGCGCCACCCCGGCGTCGACCAAGGTGTCGAGCACAAGACGCTCGGGCTGCCGCAACCGGGTCATCACCGGCGCCGACAATGTGGTGAATAGCTCTTCGGTACCCCCCAGTCGGGCGCCCCAGGCCAGCTTGCGCTCGTAACGATGCTCGGCCTGGCGGGCGATCTCGATCCGCTCCTCGCGGGTGTCCTCCCGGAATCGGCTGATCCGCCCTGCCTGCGCAGCAGCCCGCTCGGCGTCATCGGTGAACTCCTCGCTCAGCGCGGGCAACTCGCCGACAACGATGATCTCCTCGCGGTCCACGCTGACCTCGACCTCACCAATGAACCAGCCACCGGGCAAGCGTCCGGTCAACCAGGCCTTGGCGTCGTCGGCCGGTGGCAGATCCGCCTGCTGCCAGCCGCCACGCCCGGGCCAGCGGCCACCGGCCCGGGTCCCGTGCATCCTTCCCCGTCCCACCATGGCACTGTCCTCTCGCCCTGTTGTGGCTTCTCACCCTGTTGCGTTAATTACAACATTACGCGCTTGCAGAGTCGAGGTTTGTCATGTCTGGTGGGGCGAACGGCTCCTAGTGGCTGCGCAGCTGGCTGTGGAGAGCTTCGGGCGAGGTCGCCGGGCGCTCGCAGACGAATCCGCGGCAGACGTAGGCCGCTGCCGCCTCCTCGATCAGGCCCCGCCCCTCCAGCATCGGCGCGTCCGAACCGGGCTCTCCGGCCAGCACGACGGTTCCCCCGGGCGCGGCCCACCGGGCCCCCGCCTCCAGCGCGGCACGTGCCTGGTCTCCAGCGGGACCGATCACGGCGACCTGCACCGGCCCGTGCGCCCATGCCTCGGCAACGGTCAGCCAATGCCCGGCGGCTTTGGGCGCCCTGGCCGGAATCAGCCCGGCGCGCGCGATCGCGGCCTGCGCCGCCGAGCGATAATGCTCCGCCCCGGTTAGGGCCGACGCGGTGAGCATCGCACCCGCCACCGCGGACGCACCTGCCGGCGTCGCGCCGTCCGCGGGATCGCTCGGCCGACGAAAAAGCACCTCTGCGTCCGCCGCGGTGTCGAACCAGGCCCCGGAGTGATCCGAATCGGCGAACCGTTCCCGTGCCTGCTCCAGCAACCGGGTTGCGGCCTCCAGCCAGTGCTGTGCTCCGGTGGCCTGATGCAGCGCCAGCAGACCCTCGGCCAGCCAGGCGTGGTCGGCCAGCACCCCGGCAGCATTGCCCACCACACCGTCGCGCGAGCTGCGCCGGAGACGGTTGTCGACGACATGGGTGCCGAGCAGCAGCTCGGCCGCGGCGGCCGCGGCGGCGACCCATTCCGGACGATCCAGCACCGTGCCAGCCTCGGTCAGCGCCGTGATCGCCATCCCGTTCCACTCGGTGACCACCTTGTCGTCCCTGGCGGGCTGCTGGCGCTGGGCGCGCGCGGCCAGCAGGGCGGCATGAACCCGTGCCCAGCGCTGGGGGTCATCGGGATCGACGGGTAGCTGTAGCACCGAAGCGCCGTGCTCAAACGTCCCTGTCGCGGTCACCACCAGCAGCTTCGCCGCCCACTGACCATCCTCTGCGCCGAGCACCTCGACGAGCTCATCAGGCTTCCAGGCATAAGTGGCGCCCTCCCGCCCCTCGGTGTCGGCATCCAGCGAAGCCGCGAAACCACCCTGGGGCGTACCCAGACCATCGAGCAGGAACCTCGCCGTCTGTTCGGCCACCCGACGGGCGGTCAGCGACCCAGCCAGCCGGGCCAGGTGGGTATAGGCGCGCAGCAACATCGCGTTGTCATAGAGCATCTTCTCGAAATGCGGAACCACCCAGGCGGCATCGACGCTGTAGCGGGCAAACCCACCGGCGAGCTGGTCATATATTCCACCGCGGGCCATCGCCTCGCAGGTGTCCTGAACCATGGACAACGCCTGGACCGAGCCGGTCCGCTCGTGGTGGCGCAGCAGGAACTCCAGCAGCATCGACGGCGGAAACTTCGGCGCGCCACCGAACCCGGCGTGCTCGTGGTCGAACTCCTTGCTCAGCGTATCGACCGCGGCGGCAAGCACCTTCTCGTCCACCGCCGATTCCGCCATCGGTCCGGCGCGATCGGTGAGCGTGCCGACCACTCGTTGCGCCACCTCCCGAACCTCATCACCGCGCTCGGTCCATGCCCGGCGCACGGCCAGGAGCAGCTCCGGGAAACCGGGCAGGCCATGCCGAGGAGTCGGAGGGTAGTAGGTACCGCATTGGAACGGCTCCCCCTTGGGGGTCAAGAAGCAGGTCATCGGCCATCCACCGTGGCCGGTCATCGCCTGGGTGGCCTCCATGTAAATGGCATCGACGTCCGGGCGCTCTTCGCGATCGACTTTGATGTTGACAAAGTTGGCGTTCATCACCGCGGCGATCGCGGCATCTTCGAAGGACTCGTGTGCCATGACGTGACACCAGTGGCATGCGGCGTAACCGATGGACAGCAGCACCGGCACATCACGGCGCACCGCTTCCTCGAATGCCTCTCCGCACCACGGCCACCAATCGACCGGGTTGTCGGCGTGCTGCAGGAGGTAAGGGCTAGTCGAGGTCACGAGCCGGTTCGCCATGTGAGCAGCCTAACGGCTGCTCGTGAGTGGCATTGGGTGTCATAACACCGTTACTCACTCACGGGGGTCGTCGAAAGACTTGGGCACCCGGCGCAGGTGTTTGTTCATCGAACGCACCAGCAGCACCACGGCCAGGAAGAACAGCACCAGGATCACCAGACCGACCGGGGAGGACTTACCGAAGTCTTCCCCCTGACCACCGGGATCCTCCGGCACCGGGGTGGGCTGCGCGACCAGCGCCATCCAGGTCGGGGGGAGTCCGGAGTCGTACAAGGTGAGTAGCGCCGTCATGCGTGCACCCGCTCCCGAACACCGGCGAACAGATCGTTCTCAGGCACCGTGGTGTCCACCAGCGAACGAGCCAGTTCGTATTCCTCGGTGGGCCACAGTTCCTTTTGTACCCGCTGCGGCACCGCGAACCACCGGCTGGTCGGGTCGATCTGGGTGGCATGGGCACGCAGCGCGTCGTCACGCACCCCGAAATACTCGGCGCACTCCACCCGGGTGGTCACTCGCTCCAGCACGTCGGGTCGCGAGGGATCCCACGTCTCCAACCACTCACCGAACGGTGACTCCTCGCCGGCGGCGAGGAGCGCATCGTGGAACAGCTGCATGCGCTTGCGGGAGAAGCCGTGTGAATAGTAGAGCTTCAGCGGCTGCCACGGCGCTAGAACATTGGAACCAGAGGCATTCGAACCCGGGACCTCGGGACCTGCGACATCCGGAAAGCGATCTGGATCACCCGCCGCGTCGAAAGCGGCGACCGATATCTCGTGGCAACGGATGTGATCCGGGTGGGGGTATCCCCCATTCTCGTCATAGGTCACGACCACGTGCGGGCGGAACTCGCGAATCAATCGAACGAGATCCCGGGTGGGTTCCTCGGGCGGCACCACCGCGAAGCACCCCGGAGGCAGTGGTGGCAGAGGCTCACCCTCGGGAAGCCCGGAGTCGACATAGCCGAGCCACCGGTGCGCCACACCGAGAATACTTGCGGCTTTGGCCATCTCCTGCCTGCGGACCTCGGCCATCTCCTGCGGACGCTCCGCCAGATCGGCGGGTTCGAACGACTGGTTGAGAATGCTGCCCCGCTCCCCTCCGGTACAGGTCACGACCATCACCTCATGACCATCGGCGACATAGCGTGCCATCGTTGCGGCACCCTTGCTGGACTCATCGTCCGGGTGCGCGTGTACCGCCATCATGCGCAACTGCTCCGCCATGGGCGCGGCCCATCCCTTCTCCATTATTCATGCGCCCGGGGCATGAGCGCGCCCGCGGTGCGAGTACTGCTGGTCCTGTCATCGTGAACCCGTGTGGCACCTATTGTCCTCGGCAGTGATGCCAACGGATCCAGGAGGTGGAACACCGTGAGTATCGGCCAGCTTCCCGAGGACCGTTACGGGCGGCGGGTCACGGGCCGTCGTTCCCGATGGCTCCAGCTGCTGGGGATGGCGTTGGCCGCACTCGCCGGTCTGGTGGTGGCTGTGATCGGCTACTACAACCTCGCCGACCCGCCGGTGCAGGGCGAGGCGCTGGGTTTTGAGCTGCTTGCGGAACCAAATGCCGTGTCGCTGCGTTTCGAGGTGGTCCGGGAGGATCCGGCACGTCCTGCGGTGTGTGTCGTTCGGGCCCGCTCGCGAGATGGTGAAGAGACCGGACGGAAGGAGGTGTACGTGCCGCCCGCCGCCGGGTCGGTCGAGTTGACCACAGTGATCAGGACGTCCCGGCCGCCGGTGACCGCCGACGTCTACGGGTGCTCTCTGCAGGTGCCCGACTATGTGGTTCCCAGCCCCGGTTAATGATCCACAAAGACCTTGCTGAGCAGGCAAAATCCGATGTTGTTCACCCGTAAGACTGAGGATCAGAACCACACATCGTGTTACGGTAGGGACTACTCACGGCCCTGGGGCGGGCCGTGTTTTTCCGTTCCGGACGCCGACGTGCCGCGTTGGCGGTGGTCCGGTACGGATCCGTCCCCGCAACCGCGGATGTTCGGATCAGACGAGGAGTGATAACCGTGAGCGAGACCCAGGTAGCCTGGCTGACCCAGGAAGCCCATAACCGGCTCAAGCACGAACTGGACGAGCTGGTCGCGAATCGCCCGGTCATCGCCGCGAAGATCAACGATGCCCGCGAGGAGGGGGATCTCAAGGAGAACGGCGGCTACCACGCGGCCCGCGAGGAGCAGGGTCAGATCGAGGCACGGATTCGCCAGCTGCAGGAACTGCTCCGAGTGGCCAAGGTGGGTGAAGCACCCGCCGAATCGGGCATCGCCCAGCCGGGGATGGTCGTCACCGTGGTCTACGAAGGCGACGAGGAGACCGAGACCTTCCTGCTCGGTTCCCGCGAGGAAGGCGCCCACGGCGGCCTGGAGGTCTATTCGCCCAACTCCCCGCTGGGTAAAGCGATCATCGGCGCGCACGAGGGGGAGGAACGCAAGTATGAGCTGCCCAACGGCGGTGCCATGAGCGTCACGGTCCTCAAGGCCGAGCCTTACCGCGGGTGAGTCGCTCAAGCGACTGCATTCAACACCATTCACAGGTGTAGCCGGCCGTTCCGAGGTCGGTGAGGAGTTCCTGGCAATGCTGGGGCCCTCGGGTCTCCAGGCTCAACGCGAGTACTACCTCGCCGAGAGGGAGAGTGCCGGAAATCCGAGAATGAGATACGTCCACCACGTTGGCGCCCGATGCACTGACCCGCCCCAGCAGGGTGGCCAGCTCGCCCGGGCGATCCGGCACAGTGACCCGAAGGGCCAGAAAGCGACCGGCGGCACCGAGACCGTGCTGGATGACGTGCATCAGCAGCAGCGGGTCGACGTTGCCGCCGGAAAGCACCGCACACACCGGACCCGGCCAGCCCGCGGTATCCCCCAACAGTGCGGCGACGGCTACCGCCCCGGCCGGCTCCACCACGAGCTTGGCCCGCTCCAGACACAGCAACAGGGCCTGGGAGAGCGCCTCCTCCCCCACCGTCAGCATCTCGTCGACCAGCTTGGACACGTGCGCGAAGGTCACCACCCCTGGCTCGGCCACAGCGATGCCGTCAGCCATGGTGCGTGGCTTGCTCAACCGGACCGGATGGCCCGCCGCAAGTGAAGCGGGCCAGGCCGCAGCCCCTTCGGCCTGCACTCCGATCACCCGGACGTCCGCGTTGACGCCCTTCACGGCGGCCGCGATTCCGCCGACCAGCCCACCACCGCCGGTGGGCACCACAATGGTGCCGACGTCGGGCAGCTGCTCTAGCACCTCCAGCCCCAGCGTTCCCTGGCCGGCGAGTACGTCAGGATGATCGAAGGGGTGGATGAACACCGCCCCTGTGTGCCGGGCGAATTCGCGAGCCGCCGTCAGGGACTCTTCGAACACCTCGCCGACCTGATACACCTGCGCGCCGTAGTTCCGGGTGGCGGCGAGTTTGGGCAGCGATGCCGTCATCGGCATGAAGACAGTCGCTGTCGCGCCCAGCATAGCGGCCGCCAGCGCTACACCTTGAGCGTGATTGCCCGCACTGGCCGCTACCACTCCCCGGGCGCGCTGCGCGGCGGAGAGCCGTTGGATCCGCACGTAGGCGCCCCGGATCTTGAAAGAGCCCGTCCGCTGAAGGTTCTCGCATTTGAGGTGGACCGGGAATCCACAGCGCTGCTCAAGCACTCGGAAGTCGACCAACGGCGTGCGGCGGACCACCCCCGACAGCACCTCTCGGGCGGTCCTGATCTCGTCGAGGCCCACCAACGCCATGTGTTGATCCTGCCAGGACGGGAGATCGTCGCGACGGATTTTTGATCACCCGACGGGGGGTACGAAGTGGGGAGTATGGTCGGATTCGACACCTGTGAGGGAGATGGGGATGGGGCGCAGTGCTCGGTGGATGTCGCTCGCGGTGAGCAGTGTGGTGGTTGGGCTGCTCACGGGCGCCGCTGTCGTCACCGCCAACGAGGCGGCCTGCGACGAACCAGGTCGTTATGTACTCGCACCGGGTGGGGTGCAGCTGGTCGGTGGGTGCCTGCCCCCCGAAGAGCTCCCCGTGGCTCCGCCACGCGACGAGCAGCTCCCGCCCGCATCCGGGGAGTTCCTGGGCGACTAGTACGCCAGCGCCTGGAGTACGTCGTCGACGAGGTCAGTCGCGTCCTCGATGCCCACTGACAGCCGAATCAGATCTGCCGGTACCTGGAGCTTCGACCCGGTGGTAGACGCGTGAGTCATCCGGCTGGGGTGCTCGATGAGGGACTCGACCCCGCCCAACGACTCGGCCAGCATGAACAGCCGGGTCCGTGCGCAGACGGCGAGCGCGGCGTCGGTCCCGCCGCGGACGGTGAACGAGACCATTCCGCCGAAGCGACGCATCTGCTTGGCGGCCACCTGGTGTCCAGGGTGGGAATCCAGGCCCGGATAGCGGACACCTGTCACATTCGGGTGCACTCGCAGCGCGGCGACGATCCGCTCGGCGTTGTTGCAGTGTCGCTCCATGCGCACGGCCAGGGTCTTGATCCCGCGCAGGGTGAGCCACGCGTCGAAGGGTCCCGGTACCGCTCCCGCGCCGTTCTGCAGGAAGGCCAGTTGCTCGTCCAGTTCGCTGTCGTCGGTGAGCACGGCGCCCCCGATGACGTCGGAGTGCCCGCCGATGTATTTGGTGGTCGAGTGCAGTACGACGTCTGCGCCGAGCCCCAGAGGGGTCTGGAGGTAGGGCGACGCAAAGGTGTTGTCCACCACCAGACGGGCGCCTGCCTCGTGTGCGACGGCGGCCAGCGCAGCGATGTCGGCGATGCCCAGCAGCGGATTGGTCGGTGTCTCGCACCACACCAACCGGGTGGTCGGGCGCAGCGCGGTCCGCACGGCGTCCACGTCGGACAGCTCGACGGCGGTGTGCTCCACCCCCCAGTGCCGGAACACCTTGTCTATCAGGCGGAACGTGCCCCCGTAGGCGTCATCGGGAATGATGACGTGGTCACCAGGGCGGCAAATGGCCCGCAGCAGCGCATCGGTTGCCGCCATGCCCGACGCGAAGGCCCGCCCGTGACGCGCGCCCTCCAATTCGGCCAGGCAGATCTCCAGCGCGGTGCGGGTGGGATTGCCCGTACGGGCGTACTCGTATCCCGCCCGGAGCCCTCCCACTCCGTCCTGCACGAACGTGGACGTGGCGTGGATCGGGACGACCACCGAACCGGTGTCCGGGTCGGGATCCTGACCAGCGTGGATGGCGCGGGTGGAGAAGCCTGTCACGCGGCCAGCCTACGGGTCGGCAATCATCAGCCTCCGGCCAGGAACCCGAGTACGTCCTGGCGGGTGACGACGCCGGTCGGCTTACCGTCGATGAGGACCAATGCAGCGTCGGCATCAGCCAACGAACGCATCACCGCACCGATCGGTTCGCCCCCGCCGATGGTCGGCAGCGGCGGCGACATGTGCCCCTCGATCCGGTCCGCCAGCTCCGCTGCACCGGCGAACAGCGCCTGCAACAGGGTGCGCTCGTTGACCGCGCCGATCACCTCAGCCGCCATCACCGGCGGCTCGGCGGACACCACGGGCAATTGAGAGACCCCGAACTCGCGGAGAATCGTCACGGCCTCGGCGAGCGTCTCGTTCGGATGGGTGTGCACCAACCTCGGGGTGCTGCCGTCCTTGCGCCATAGCACGTCGGCGACCGTCGCGCCGGAGGAGTCCGGGGGCAGGAAGCCGTGTGAAGCCATCCAGGGGTCGCTGAAGACCTTGCTCAAATAGCCGCGTCCGCCATCGGGCAGCAGGACCACCACCACGGCGTCGGGATCGGCCCGGTGGGCGACCCGCAGCGCGCCGACCACCGCCATCCCGCAGGAACCGCCCAGCAGCAGCCCTTCCTCCCTGGCCAGCCGTCGGGTCATCGTGAAGGAGTCTCGGTCAGTGACCGAGATGATCTCGTCACAGATGTCCCGGTCGTAGTTGCGGGGCCAGAAGTCTTCCCCGACACCCTCCACGAGGTAGGGCCTGCCGGTGCCGCCCGAGTACACCGACCCTTCCGGGTCGACCCCGATGATCTGCACTCGACCGTCGCTGATCTCCTTGAGGTAACGCCCGGTCCCGGAGATCGTCCCGCCGGTGCCGACGCCGGCCACGAAGTGCGTGATCCGACCCTCGGTCTGGGCCCACAATTCCGGTCCGGTGCTGTGATAGTGGCTGGCCGGGTTCTCCACGTTGGCGTACTGATCGGGCTTCCATGCCCCCTCGATCTCCGCCGCCAGTCGGTCGGACACCGAGTAGTAGGAGTCGGGATGATCCGGGGCGAGGGCGGTAGGACACACGACGACCTCGGCCCCGTAGGCCGCGAGCACGTTGCGTTTGTCCTCCCCGACCTTGTCCGGGCAGACGAAGAGGCAGCGGTAACCCTTACGCTGGGCCACCAGCGCAAGTCCGACGCCGGTATTGCCCGACGTCGGCTCGACGATGGTGCCGCCGGGCCGCAGCGCCCCGGATCGTTCCGCGGCCTCCACCATGCGCAGGGCGATCCGGTCCTTCACACTGCCACCCGGGTTGAAGTACTCCACTTTCGCCAGGACAAGCGGAGTGAGGTCTGCGGTGACAGCGTTCAACCGCACCAGCGGGGTATCGCCGACCAGGTCGATGATGTGCTCGGCGTAGTGCACGGGTCTCCTCGGATTTCGGGCGGATCTCGCCCAGCGAAGCCTAATCGAGCCCCGTCCCCCCGGCGTGGATCACGCCGGCGGCAACGCCTCGTACCACGGACCTCACCGCTGGCGTATACCGGACACTAGGGCTCATCGCAGTGCAGCGCTGAGGAGGTGGGACCAGTGCTAGGTCCATTGCGAACCACGGCCGTACTGATCGGCGCCGGGGGGGCGATGGCAGGAGCTGCCTACGGGATGCTCTCGCAGCAAGGCCAACGGGCCCGCCGAACGTTGATGATCCCGGATTGGTTCCCCTTCCGTGCCGATGGGGTGTATCTCTCCGACGGAACCGGCCCGCGTGCACCATTCGCCCAGCCGGACGACGTGCTCGGCTTCGCCGTGCTCGGTGACTCCTCGGCAGCGGGTCTCGGCGTGGATCGGGCGGCGGACCTGCCGGGCGTGGTACTGGCACGGGGACTGGCCGAAGAATCGGGTCAGCCGGTCCGGCTGGACACCTTGGCGATCTGCGGCAGTACCACCCTCCAATTGGGTGGCCAGGTCGACGCCGCTCTGGTGGATCTCCCGGCGGCAGTTCTGATCATGATAGGCGCCAACGACGTGACGCTGCGGATGCGACCGAGCCGGTCGGCCACGTTGCTCGGTGAGCAGGTGACCCGGTTGCGGATGGCGGGCGCCGCCGTGGTCGTCGGTACTTGCCCGGACCTCGGGGCGATCCAGGCGATCCCGCAGCCATTACGTACGGTTGCACGCATCTGGAGCCGGGCGCTGGCGCGTCTGCAACAGGATGCAGTGCTGCGCGCCGGCGGGTTGCCGGTGCCGATCGCGGACCTGCTCACTCCGGAGTTCTCCACCCAGCCCGCGTTGTTCAGCCGGGACCACTTCCACCCTTCGACCGCCGGCTACGACGCCGCCTGCTCGGTACTGCTGCCCGCCCTGTGCTCGGTACTGGGGGTGTGGGGTGGCGGGGAGGCCCCGCAACCTGCGCTGCATTCGACAGGGAGTGCGGGGGGCCATCAGCGGCTGCCTCATGCCGATCAGGAGTTGCGATGCCAGAGGCCGTGATCGTGGCTGCCGCCCGATCCCCCATCGGGCGGGCAGGCAAGGGCTCGCTGGTGGAGCTGCGTCCCGACGACCTCGCCATGCAGCTGGTCCGTGCCGTGCTGGACCAGGTTCCTGCGCTGGATCCCGCCGACATCGACGATCTGATGCTGGGCTGCGGTCTTCCGGGTGGCGAGCAGGGTTTCAACCTGGCGCGGGTGGTCGCGGTGCTGCTGGGCTACGACACACTGCCGGGCACGACCGTCACCCGGTACTGCTCGTCGTCGCTCCAAACCACCCGGATGGCGATGCACGCCATCAAGGCCGGCGAGGGCGACGTATTCGTCTCAGTCGGCGTCGAAATGGTCTCCCGCTTCGGCAACGGAACCGCTGACGGGTGGCCCGGCACGCATAACCCCGTATTCGCCGATGCTGAGGCACGTACCCGGACCACGGCCTCACTCGGTGCCGAGGACTGGATCGACCCCCGGGCGTCAGGCGCATTCCCCGACCTCTACATGCCAATGGGCCAGACCGCCGAGAACCTGGCCCGACTCAGAGATATCTCACGCCAGGAGATGGACGAGTTCGCCGTCCGATCGCAGAATCTCGCCGAGAAGGCGATCGCCGACGGGTTCTGGGCTCGGGAGATCACACCGGTCACTACCCCCTCAGGCCGGATCGTCGACACCGACGACGGCCCCCGGTCCGGGGTGACGCTGGCGGGAGTGGCCGGGCTGAAGCCGGTGTTCCGGCCCGACGGTCGCATCACCGCAGGCAACTGCTGTGCCCTCAACGACGGCGCTGCCGCCCTGGTCATCATGTCCGAGCAGAAGGCCAAGGTACTGGGCATCCCACCGCTGGCCCGCATTGTCTCTACCGGGGTCTCGGGGCTCTCACCGGAGATCATGGGATTAGGCCCGGTGCAGGCTTCGCGGCAGGCTCTGGCGCGGGCCGGCATGAGTATCGAGGACGTCGACCTCGTGGAGATCAACGAGGCGTTCGCGGCCCAGGTCATCCGGTCCTACCGTGACCTGGAAGTGGACATCGGCAAGCTCAACATCAACGGCGGCGCGATCGCGGTCGGGCACCCGTTCGGGATGACGGGTGCGCGGATCACCACCACCTTGCTCAACTCGCTGGCCTGGCACGACAAAACAGTGGGGTTGGAAACCATGTGCGTGGGCGGCGGCCAGGGCATGGCGCTGATCCTCGAGCGCCTCTCCTAACCCTGACAGGCGCTCTTCACGGGCCACCAAACGGAGACGGGGCCCAGTCCATGCTGGAC
>JBOHHD010000820.1:0-8080 GCA_050700515.1 Pseudonocardiaceae bacterium | reverse complement strand
CAGCCGGGCCACCACGACCAGGTTGTCCCACCCGGACAGCCGCTCGTGCACCGCGACGGCCTGGCCGGCCAGGCCGATCCGGGTGCGGATGCGCGCGCCGTCGGCGAGGTCGAAGCCGGCGACCCGGGCGGTGCCCGCCGTGGGCGGCAGCCGGGTGGTCAGGATGTCGACCAGGGTGGTCTTGCCGGCCCCGTTGTGTCCGAGCAACCCCAGGACACTGCCCTGGGGTACCCGGAAACTGACCTCGTGCAGCGCGGTGACCGCGCCGAAGACCCGGCCAAGGCCGTCCGCCTCGATCATCGCTACGGTCATCGTGCCGCTCCTTTGCGTCTCCTTCGGACCTTTTGCATCGCCTTCGGACAGGGGGTGCCCCGGTCAGGCGGCGGTGGCGGTGGCGTAGGGGGAGATGTCCATGCCCGGGTAGAGCTGGCGCAGGCCCGCGATCGTCAGGTCGGTCCAGTACGGCGCACCCGGCGGGGGGAAGCCCAGCAACTCGCGCTGGCGGGGCGTGGCGGACTCGACGAACCGGCGCAGGGCAGGTCCGGTCGGCGAGGCAGGCGAGCCGGCCCAACTCTGCTTGTCCAGCCACGTCGCGGCGGCCGAGTGGAAGTTGAGGAAGAGCGCGAACCGGTGGGCGGTGGGCGCGGTGACCGCCGAGCCGCGATGCACGGTCTTGCCGGTGAACAGCAGCAGGGCGCCCGCCGGGGCCTCGACCGGTTGGGCCGCCTCGTACAGCTCGGGGAACTCCGCGCGGTCGTATGCGGAGTAGCCCTCATCGCTGAGCAAGGGGACGTCGCGGGCATACCGGTGCGGCACGACCCAGGTGGGTCCGGTCTCGGCGGTCACGTCGGTGTAGTAGACGATGCCGAAGACCCGCTGGTAGATCGGGTCGTCACCGGGGTGTACCAGGGTGTTGCGGCCCCAGGCGTCGTTGTGCAGGCGCTGGTCGTTGCCCGCGCCGAGCGCGGGCCCGTACTTGGCCTGCAGGATCGAGTCGCCCAGCCGGATGTCGTCGCGGCCGAGGACCCTGGCCGTGAACGAGATGATCCTGGGGTCGGTGCAGACCTGGTTGAGCGTGTCGCCGTCGTAGGGGAAGCCCGCTGATTTGCGCAGCCCGCGGTAGCGGTCCGGCGCGGCGGCGAGCTCCGCGCCGGTGGGGAAATAGCGCGCCAGCTCGGCGTGGCATCGCTCGAGCGTGGCGGCATCGAGGAAGTCCGGAACCAGCGTGTATCCGTCGGTCCGCAGACGATCGAGATCACTGTCGGAAAGGGACATTCTCGGCTCCCAGTCGAAAGGCACTGTCCAAGTAAGAGATTGCCCAATACATGGAATCGGCGGTAAGGAATTGGGCAGAAGCTGACCACGCCATGGTAGCGAACCTGATCACCTCGCGGCTGTAGTTATTTTCCCCCAGGGCATCTTCCCGCCGTGATTCTCCCGACTGTACGGATCGGCGGCGATCGGCCAGAGTAGATATCGGGTAGCGGTTACGGGCCGCGCCTGATAATGACCGTAACGAGGCCGCGAAGGAGGTGCCACGATGGCGGAGAACACGCATGAGGTCGAGATCGAGGTCGAATTCGTCGGCCAGCTCGAAGAGGTCACGATGGGCTGGACCGGTCCGACCGATGATGGATTTGACGGTGACTGGACCCCGTGATGCACGGGTGATCCAACCCCGTGATGCACGGGTGATCCAGATGTGGCCGCCCTTCACGCGAAGGGCGGCCACACCCGTCTCCGTCATACCGATCAATTTCGCGGGAGGTCGGCATGGGAATGAGAACGGAGGGCAGGCGCGCGCTGCGGACCGAGCTGCGCGCCCTGATGCTCGGTGACGTAGCGGTGCCGCGGTCGATGCCGGTGCGGGACTGGGAGCTGATTCCGGCGACCCTGATCGCCGTCCGGATCGGGCGGGCATTTCGCGGGGGCGGGCTCCCAGCGGCGCTGCCGTTGCTGCCGCAGATCGACGGACACCCGCAGACCGACAGGCGCTCGCAGACCTACAGAGTCCGGGCGCTCCGGGCGCAGGTGTCGGAGGCGGCCGTCTTCTGCGCTCGCGACGCGGCGTGGCGGCTACTCGGCCTGGTCCGCACGGTCGCGGGCCGCCAGCTGTGCCTGCACGAGTCACTGAGCGCGTGCGCGGGACTGCGCCGGCTCGGCTTCCCTGCCGAGGTCGTCATCGGATACCCGGTCATCGAGGTCGCCGACGGCGGCGAGGAGCTGCACGCCTGGCCCGTCCTGGGGGACTCTCCCCTGACCGGCCGGCCCGGTGAGCGCCCCCTGGGCTACGTCGAACTCACCCGATACCCCGAGGAGTCCCCATGGTGATCGCGGCATTCGGCATGTCGGGCCTGGTCCCGCTGCCGTGGAACCCCGAGCATCCACTTGACGTGCGCCCCGGCGCGGCACGGCCGGTGTGGGACGACAACCCGCACCGTGCGGCGCGCCTGCACCAGGGCCCCGTGCGCAGCACGGGTGGGCGGCCCACCGAACCCACTGAGCCCGCCGGACGCCTGCTGCTGACCGGGTGGGTGGCCGAGGACGGCCTGCCCGCCGGCCCGGTGAACCGTGGCGAGCCGCCGACCGCCGCGCTGTGCCGGCTGCTCGACGACGACCCCGATGGCGCGGTCCGCGCACTGCGCGGCGACTTCGTGCTCGCCCACCTGTCCCCGGACCGGCGCACGCTGCGGCTGTACCGGTCGGTGAACGCGCTGATCCCGCTGTTCTGGCGGCACGAGGACGACCGGCTGGGGTGGGCGAGCGATCCCCGACACCTGCTGGCAGGAGGGCGCCCACGACGGCGCGACGTCGACGTGGACCTGCTGCCGATGGTGATCGCCGAACGCGGGTTTCCGCGCGAGCGATCCTGGTTCACCCACGTGCGGCGGCTGCCTGCGGGTGAACGGCTGACGCTGCACGTGGGGCAGTGCCCGACGGTGGCGCGCTTCGACGAGTTCACTCCGGTCGGCCAGGCACCACCGACGGTGCGGGCGGCCGCGGACACGCTGCGGGAGCACCTGGGTCGGGCATGTGGGCGGATGTTGGCCGACCAGCGGGCCTCCGTGGTGGCGCTGAGCGGGGGCATCGACTCGGCCGCCGTCGCCTACGAGATGGGCCGGCAGCCGGGGCAGGGAGCGGCAGTGCACTACACGCTGGAATCGTTCCCCAGCTTCGCGGCGGACCGCCAGGCTGCGCAGCGCGTCGCGGCCGCGTGCGGGCTGACCTGGGTGCCCTACGAGATGTCGAAACACACCTGCCCCGGCGGTGATTACCTGCGCGTGCCCGAGGGCGGCGGCCTGCCGCAGACACACGTGCCGACGCACGGGCTGCCGGCGACGATCGAGCAGGCCGAGTCCACGGGCGCGATGTTCGTCCTGTTCGGGTTGCTCGCCGACCAGGTGTTCGCGCACGACCAGAACCGCGGCCTGCTGCAGGTCGCGGGGCCCGGTGTGCTCGACCCTCGGGTGGCGGGCGAGCCGATCTGGCAGCTGCTGCGCACGGCTGCCGAGTCGACCTTCGCCGGGTCCGGTGGCGGGATCGGCCGCTACCTGTTGCGCCTGGCCGCCGGGGATCCGACGACGGCGCTGCCCAGCCGGGAGATGATCGTCCATCCGCTCGGCTTCACTCCGGAGGCAGGTGAAACGGTCACTGCGGCGCTGCGAGTGGCTGCCGACCGGGCCCGGGACGGGGTGCGCCGAGCCGCCAGTCGCCTCGGCGGTCCGCGCCGGGCGCTGCCTCAGGGCATCACCTCGCTGTTCCTGCTCGCCGAGGCGTTCAACACGCCCAACCTGCAGGCCGCATGGCTGAACGACTGCCTGCCCAAGCAGCGGTTCTTCACCACCCCTTTCGCCGACCGCGACGTCATCGAGTACGCGCTGACCCTGCCGGGCAGGCACCGGCTCGGCTTCGGCCACGGCATGACCGTGGACAAGTTCGCGCTGCGGCTGGCCTACGGCCGTGCTGGAGCGCCCGGTCACGCTGGGCTGCCCGGCCAGGTCGGCCACCGTATGCAGCAGGCCCGCATCGACGCGATCTCCGCAGTGTTCGTCAACCAGAACTTCGCCGCCGTCCGGGACCTGCTGCGGCCCAACTCGCTGCTGTGCGAACTGGGTGTGCTCAGCCGAAAGTTCGTCGCCGACCTCACCCCGTCCAGGGTGCACCGCAACGGCGAGGAGATCGCCCGGCTGTGCGTCGTCGAGCGGTGGCTGGAGGGACTGTCATGAGATCCCGCAACGCCGGTGCGGTCCGACTCACCGAGCACGTGCTGTTCCGGGAACTGCCCTTCGGCGGCGTCCTGCTGGATCGGCGAGGCCTGCGGGTGTTCCGACTCTCCCAGCCGGCCTCGGCGGCACTGCGCCGGGCGCTGCACGGCCCGCGGGCGGGCAACCCGTTCGAGGGGCTGATCGCCTCGTCCGACCATGATCCGGAGCTCACCCGACGGGTCCTGGGCAGCCTCGGCGCACAGGGACTGATCCGCCAGGAGGATCACGATGGCTGAGCCGGCGCAGGGAGGCCCCGCCGCGGCGTGGATCACCGCGCATCTGACCGACTTCGTGCCCGCGGGTCGGGGCCGGGCGCGGGTGAAACCGCTCTGGGAGCTGGCGATGGTCCATACCTATCTGGCGCAGTGGTCGAGCGGGCAACGGGCGCTCGAGGGCTGGGGGACGTTTCTGCGGCAGCAGTGCGCCGCCGAGGGCGTATTGCACGAGGCCCGGTTCGACCGGCGCAACGGGTTGTACCTGATGCAGCCCTACGCCTGGCTGCGTGCCGGGGGCCAGCGCGACGCAGCCTGCGAGCAGGTGATCCGGCAGCTGTGGCGGGCCGGTGCCCAGCCGACGTCGGTGGGCCAGGTGCACTCGCTGTGGAAAGCCGGGTTCATCCCCCGCACCCCTGACTTCGACGGGTTCTGCCGCAAGCAGGTGCTCGGCCGGCGATGGTCGGATCCCGCGCTGACCCGTGCCACATACCGGATCACGCACGCCGTCTTCTACGCCACCGACCTGGGTGGACGGCCCGCCTCGCTGGACGCCGCCGAGCGGCGCGCGGTCGGCGCGGTGCTGCGGCGCGCTGCTCGGCTCGCCCACGACATCGGGCACTGGGACCGGATGATCGAATGCTCGCTGGCCCTGCGGGCGCTCGGAGAGCGGGACCTGGACTGGACCGCGGAGCGGGGCGCCGACGGCGCCGTGCCGCGCGAGCGCTCCGTGCGGTCGGTCACCTTCGCCGACTGCTACCACAGCACGCTGGCCGACCTGATGCTCACCGCCCACCGCACGCTGTGTCCCCCCGACGCCCCAGAGCGTCCCCTCGACGTCCGGGAGCGGGTCCATGGGTGACCAGGCCGAGGTGGTGATCGCGGGCGCGGGTCCGGTGGGGCTGATGCTCGCGACCGAACTCGCCCTCGCCGAGGTGCGGGTCGTGGTGCTGGAACGTGCCACCGAGTTCGACACCCGCCTGCGGGCCCCGGGGATCACCGCGCGCACCATCGAGGCGCTCGACCGCCGGGACCTGCTCGACGAACTCATCGCCACGGTGTCGGCGATCGTCGAGCCGGAGCTGGCGGAACTGATGACCGGGCGTGGACCGGACGGCGCACCGCCGGACGCGCTGCCGATCCGGCCGGGCGTGCTGGAACGGCTGCTCGAACAGCGGGCCCGCGCGCTGGGGGTGGACGTACGCCACGGTGTGCAGGTGCTCACCCTGGACCAGGACGACGACGGGGTGCGCCTGGTGGCGCAGGATAGGGCCGGGCGTACCGAGACCATCCGCGGCGACTACGCGGTGGGCTGTGACGGTGGCCGCAGCACGGTACGCAAGGCGGCAGGCATCGACTTCCCCGGCGAGGACAGCAGGGTGACCGGCTACCAAGCGGTGGTCGCCGTCGACGACCCGGATCGACTCGGCCGAGGGGACCCGGATCGGCTCAGCCGCCAGTGGCACCGCACCGAGCACGGGGTGGTCGGCTTCGCCCTGGCCCCGAGCCGGGTGGTGACCATCGAATTCGACGGACCACCGGTCGACCGCACCGCCCCGGTATCCCTGCCCGAGGTACAGGCCAGCCTGCGGCGCACCAGCGGGACGGACGTGACGTTGTCCGATCCGCAGTCACTGACCCGGTTCACCGGCACCTGCAGACTCGCCGAGGACTACCGGCTCGGTCGGGTGCTGCTGGCCGGGGACGCGGCACATGTGCACCCACCGTTCGGTGGCCAGGGCCTCAACCTCGGTGTGCAAGATGCGGTGAACCTCGGCTGGAAGCTCGCCCTGGTCGTGCGTGGCCAAGCTCCGGACCGGCTGCTGGACACCTACCAGCACGAACGCCGGCCGGTCGCGGCACGGGCGCTGCGCAACTCGCAGGCCGCAGTGGCGATCCTGCGTCCCGGTGCGGCCAACACCCCGGTGTACGAGTTGTTCTCCGACGAACTGATGCAGCTGCCGGAGGTCAAGCGCAAGCTGCGTGCGCTGCACTCGATGACCGACCTGCGCTATCCCGGCAACGACCCGCATCCCCTGGTGGGGACCACGATCACCGACGCGCAGCTCACCACCTGTCACGGCAGCACGAGGCTGAACTGCCTGCACCACACCGGCCGTGGCGTCCTGCTCGACCTGGCCGACGACCCGAGCCTGTGCGCCGCCGCCCGGCCTTGGGCCGAGCGGATCACCACCGTGACCGCGACCAGCCCGGACTTCCCTGACCTGGACGCCGTGCTGCTGCGCCCCGACGGATACGTGGCGTGGGCGGCACCGGAGGCGGCGGGCGGCGCATCGAACCCGGCGGGCTTCGCGGCGGCCGCCCGCAGCTGGTTCGGGTCCGCTCAAACCGCCCCATGGCCGGAGACTCCGTGGCCGGGAACCACCACCCCGGTCTCGTAGGCGAACACCACCGCCTGCACCCGGTCCCGCAGACCCAGCTTGCCCAGCACCCGCCCCACGTGCGTCTTCACCGTCTCTTCGGCCAGCTGCAGCGCGGCGGCGAGCTCGGCGTTCGACAGGCCACGGGCGAGCAGGCCCAGCACCTCGTTCTCCCGCGCGGTCAACGTCGCGAGCGCCGAGCCCTCCGGCGGCGGAACCGGGTTCTGCGCGACGAAACGCTCGACCAGACGGCGGGTCACCGACGGGGCCAGCAGGGCCTGGCCCTCGGCGACCACCCGGACCGCGGTCACCAGTTCGGCGGCGGTGGCGTCCTTGAGCAGGAACCCGCTGGCCCCACCCCGCAGCGCCTCGTAGACGTACTCGTCGATGTCGAAGGTGGTCAGCATGATCACCCGAGGGTGGTACGCCGACTCCGCTCCGAGCAGCTCGCGGGTGGCGCTCAGGCCGTCCATGACCGGCATGCGCACGTCCATCAGCACGACATCGGGTCGCATCCGCCCACACAGCCCCACCGCGTGCTCGCCGTCGCCCGCCGTGCCGACCACCGCCATGTCCGGCTGGCTGTCGAGCAGCGCGGCGAACCCGTCACGCACCATGGCCTGGTCGTCGACGATGACGATCCGGATGGTCACCGCACCCCTCCCGCGCCGGAGAGCGGGATACAGGCGCGGACCAGGAACGCGCCGTCCACGCGCCCGGCCGACAGTGTCCCACCGAGCAGTTCGGCGCGCTCACGCATGCCGCGCACACCCAGGCCCGGCCCGGTCACCGCACCGTCCTGGGCACAGACCTGATTGCGCACCTCGACACGGACCGCGGCCGGCTCCCGGGTGATCCGGACCGCGACCGGCTCACCGGGCGCGTGCTTGACCGCGTTGCTCAGCGCCTCCTGCACGATGCGGTGCACGGCCAGGGACCGCACCGGCGGCAGCTCCCCCGCCTCGCCGTCGAGGTCAAGCGAGACCGGGGTGCCCGCGCGCCGAACGGAGTCGATCAGCTCGGGCACGTCACGGACGGTTGGCTGCGGGGCGTGGTCGGCCTCCCCGTCCGCGCGCAGCGCGCCCAGCAGGGCGCGCATCTCGTCCAGGGCAGACCGGGAGGTCCGGGCGATCGCGGCGAACTCCTCGGCCGCCGCGGGCGCCACGTCGGGCAGCCGGTAGGGGGCGGTCTCGGCCTGCACCGCCACCACCGACATGTGGTG
>JBOHHD010000819.1:0-18043 GCA_050700515.1 Pseudonocardiaceae bacterium | reverse complement strand
GCCCGGTGGTGGCGCTTCGCACCCCGTGAGTGGCGTTGTGGGCTATATCCCGCAACGCCACTCACGGTCTGTCCGCAGGCGGGCTGCCCCGGCGTTGGCGACTTCGGCGGGCAGCCCGTGGGCAGTGAACCAATCGGTCACATTCCGCACGTCCCGGGCGAGGAACGCTGGCCCCTGGGGATTGGCGTAGATGTCCACCACTTGGGGTAGGTCGATGAGCACCAGCCGCCCACGGTGCACCAGCAGGTTGAACGGGGACAGATCACCGTGCGCCAGCCCCTCCCCGGTGAGCAGCATCAGCGCGTCGACGAGCTGATCCCACAACGCGCGCAGCGTCACCGGGTCGGGGCGCAGCTGCGCCAGCCGAGGTGCCGCCTGCCCGTCCGGTTCGTCGAGGTATTCCAGCAACAGTTCGGTGCCGTGCAGCTGCACCGGGTAGGGCACCGGGGCGCCGAGCTGCCAGAGCCGGCCGAGCGCGGCGAACTCCGCCGCCGCCCACTGTCCGGCCAGCAGGTCACGGCCGAAAGCGGTGCGCCGGGCTATTGCCCTGGTCTCCCGCGATCGGCGTACCCGCCTGCCCTCGGTATAGGCGGCGTCACGGTGGAACATCCGGTGTTCGGCGGTGCGGTAGCGCTTGGCGGCCAGCACGCAGAACCGGGACTGTCCGGGTACCGCGCGCTGGATCAGATGCACGTCGGCTTCTTTGCCGGTCTTGAGCACACCGAGCTCGGTGTCGACTGCGGCGAGCTCGGTGACCAGCCAGTCCGGATGGGGCGCCGGACCGTGCTGCCCGACGTCCCAGGTAGACCACCGATCCCCGTCGACCGGGCCGTCATCGGGGGGCAGGGGAGTGGGAAGGCGCTGGGAGGTCACGAATTCGTCATCGTCGAAACGGCGTCGCTGCCGTCGCGAAGGGGTGTCATCGAAACGGCTGCGGCGGACGGGCAGCCGGTCGTGTTGCGGCATGATGAGGAGGCTCCGTAGGTTGGCGCCACTCCGGGAGCGGTTCAGCCGGCGAGGTGGCGGGAGTGCGGGGTCAGGATCAACCGCGCAGCAATGACAGCCATGTCCTGTCCACCTCCTCCCGTTCGCCCGACACTGCGGGCACCTGCCGTTGTCGGATGCCAGCGTGGACCCCGTCCCCGTGATCAGGCAACCGGTTTTCCGCCGCAACCAGCCGAGAGGACGACGTCCAACGCGCGTTCGCCGGTTCGCTCCACCACCAGCCCGCCTCGACGGATCACCCGGGCCACCCCCTCGACGCCAGCCACCTCGCGCGGCGCTGTCGCCAGCAGCCGCGCCACGCGGCCCTTGTGCGCCTTGTTGTGATGGCTCACCGTGCGCCGCTGTCCCCGCTCGTCCGCGCTGAGCACCCGGACGGTGACCGCGCCCGGCAACGGCCCCAAGTCGGCGTAGGTCCCCGAACGCAGGTCGACCACCAAGCCGGTGATCCTGGCGAGTACTGGTGGTAATACCGGACGCCACGCTGATCGCACCGTTCCGAGCCCGGGCAGTGAAGAGGAGGCCGACAGCCGGTAGGCAGGTACCGCGTCATCGGCGGCGAGCAGCCCGAACAGCGCGGAGGCCACCGCCAGCCGAGCGCCTGCCCGGGCCCGTTCGGCACGGCGAAGCGAGCCGACATCCAACGCGTCGTAGAGCACTCCGGTGTAGCGCCGCAGCGCAGGTAGCGTCGGTGAGGTCCACAGCGCGGCGTTACGTTCCAGCTCCCCGTACTGATGCTCGGACAAGCCCAGCGCGGCCAGCCCGACCGCACCCTGCCCAGCCAGCCCGACCAGTTCGTCGATCAGTTTCCGGCGGACCGGAACGAGTTCGGGGTGAGCCAACATATCCAGCCGCAGCGGCGGACCGTCACCGCCCGGTGCCTTGGTCTCCGACGGTGGCAGCAGCATGAGCACGAGGTGGCACGCTAGCGGGTGGCCGACCGTGCGAGCCCCGAGAGTGGCCCGTCAGTCCAGATGTACGGGGCTCAACCCGCCAGGAAGCTCAACCGGACGGTGCGGACCGGGTTGTCGGCGTTGGTGTCCACCAGACAGATCGACTGCCAGGTGCCCAGGGCGAGGTGGCCGGTGAATACCGGGACGGTGGCGTAGGGCGGCAGGAGCGCGGGCAGCACGTGGTCCCTGCCGTGGCCGGGGGAGCCGTGCCGGTGGTGCCATCGGTGGTCGGTGGGCAGCAGCTCGCGCAACGCGGCGAGCAGGTCCTGGTCGCTGCCCGCCCCGGTTTCGATCACTGCTAGGCCGGCCGTCGCATGCGGTACCCAGACGTGCAGCAAGCCATCCCCCGCGGCTGCTCGGTCGAGGAATGCTCGGCAGTCTGAGGTGAGGTTGTATACCCGCTCTCGGGAACCGGTTTCGATGCGAAGTTCCTCGGTGTGCACGAACGTGACCGTAGCCGCGCCCAGGGACCTACCTCAGGGCGCGCCGGGAAACGGCACCGTGGCCGGGGCGCTGTGAGCAGTCGTGCGCCAGTGGGCGGCCTGCACCGCTGCTGCGATCAGCGCGTCCAGCGCCGCCTGGCGCAAGCCGGGTTCGGCCGGGCTGCGCTCGATCACCGAACGCCATGCCGCGGCCGTGTCGGTTTCCACGGTGATCGCCAGCCGCAGCGCGGAGGCATTGTCGGTGATCGGTTCCGGAGTGAGGTAACCCGGCTCGGCGGGCACCGGCAGGGCGCCCGCATCGACCAGCATCTGTTCGGCGCCGTCGCGGCGGGCACGATGGGCGGCGGCGGCCTCGGCCAGCTGGCTGGCCAGCTCATCCGCGAGGAAGGCACTGGTCAGCCCATAGGCCCACACCGCTGCATGCTCAGCGGCCAGGGCCGACTGCAGGGCTTCCACTGGTAGCCGCCCGGTGGGTGTCATGCCAGCAGTGCCGCATGGCTGGCACAGCAGGCCGCTACCGAGGCCAGCAGTGCCGCGCGGTATCCGGGCAGCACGGCGACCAGTCCGACTGCTTCCTCCTGGGCCGCCCACACCGCCGCAGCCAGTGCGTCCCGCGCGACGGCTTGGTCGGTGGCGGTGCTGACCGGTGCCGGGGACGCGCTGGCCGCAGCAGCGCTGGTCGGCGGTGGGCTGGGCTGGGCCCGGCGCAGTTCGGCACGCAGTGCGGTGGCGTGCGCCTGCCGGTCCGCAGCGAGTGCCGCAGCTGGCGCAGTCAATGTCAGATGCATACTGGCCACGGCCTGAGCCAGGGCAACGTCGGACTCCGCGCGTTGGGCGGGGCTCTCCAGCGGATCCGGCTCATCAAGGACCGGGGGTACCGATGAGGTGCATCCGGCCAGCGCCGTCGAGCCGGCGACGAGCAGCGTGGCGACCGCCACCCCAGCGGTGAGCACATCTCGGCGGTTCCGGCGAAATTCGGCCACGGTAGGTCATCCTGCCCCCCGCCGCGCCGCCCACCTGCGGCACTGTGATCGACTTGGCACGGAAGGTTCTCCTGACGCGATACCCTAGGTGATCGGTGACCGGAGCCCCAGCGTGCTGGTCCTCGTCCCCCCACACGTCCGCGTCGAGGAGAGCCACCTCTACCGTCAGCTCCTTCAGCTCACCCAGGCAGGAGACCATGGTGATCGCACAGCCCGCCCCCCCCGACTCGCCACTCGAGCCGGTGGTCCGCGACGCGGTGCGGGAGACCGGATTCGACCTCGAGGGCTTGGAGCAGGTCCGCGCGGGGAGACGATGGCTGGTCCGTGTGATCATCGATTCGGACGAGGGGGTCGGGCTGGACGACATCGCCACGGCTAGTCGGGCGGTGGCCGCCGCGCTGGACGAGCGTGACGACCTGGTAGCCGGGTCGTACACCCTGGAGGTGACCTCGCCGGGGGTGGATCGGCCGCTGACCCAGCCCTGGCACTGGCGGCGGAACCGGCTGCGACTGGTCCGGGCGACGGTTGTCGGCGAGGGCGAGTTGGTTGGGCGGGTCGGCGACTGCGATGACGAGAGTGTCACGTTGCTGGTCTCCGGCACCTTGCGCCAGGTGAGCTACGCGAAGCTCGATCGTGCGGTGGTGGAAGTGGAGTTTCGCCAGCCACCGGCCGCCGAAATCGCCGCGCTCGATGGGGCGGGGCGGCAGGACTTGGAGGAACGGTGAACGTCGACATCGCCGCGCTGCGCGCGATTGAGCGGGATAAGGACATCGCCTTCGACACGGTGCTCGAGGCCATTGAGACGGCGTTGCTCACCGCCTACAGGCACACCGAGGGCCACCACGCGCAGGCGCGGGTTGACGTCGACCGCAAGACCGGCGTGGTCCGCGTGCTGGCGCGCGAGCTCGACGCCGAGGGCGATGTGGTCCGGGAGTGGGACGACACCCCCGCGGACTTCGGCCGGATCGCGGCCACCACAGCCCGGCAGGTCATTCTTCAGCGGCTCCGCGATGCCGAGCACGAGCGCACCTTCGGGGAGTTCTCGGCCAAGGAAGGCGAGATCGTCGCCGGGGTGATACAGCGCGATGCACGCGTGAACGCCCGCGGTGTGGTGGTGGTCCAGATCGGCGACACGGAGGGCGTGATTCCCCCGGTCGAGCAGGCGCCGGGAGAGACCTACCGGCACGGCGAGCGGATCAAGTGTTACGTGGTGGGCGTCTCCCGAGGAATGCGCGGGCCCCAGATCACGTTGTCCCGTACGCACCCGAATCTGGTCCGCAGACTGTTTGCCCTCGAAGTGCCGGAGATCGCGGACGGCACAGTGGAGATTCCCGCGGTGGCCAGGGAGGCGGGACATCGCTCCAAGATCGCGGTGCGGTCGAACGTGGCCGGTGTCAACGCGAAGGGCGCCTGCATCGGCCCGATGGGCCAACGGGTCCGCAACGTGATGAGCGAGCTGGGGGGGGAGAAGATCGATATCATCGACCACTCGGAAGATCCCGCTCGGTTCGTGGGCAACGCCTTGTCCCCGGCGAAGGTAGTCTCGGTTCAGGTGGTTGATGCGCGGGCGAAGACCGCACGGGTGGTCGTCCCGGATTTCCAGCTCTCGCTGGCGATCGGCAAGGAAGGCCAGAACGCCCGGCTGGCGGCTCGGCTGACCGGATGGAAGATCGACATTCGGAGCGACGCGGAGCAGGCACAGGCCCCGACCTCCGGCGCCACGCGCACCGAGGTACCGGTGAGCAATGCCAGTTCCCCACCGGCCGCTGGTGCGCGCTAGAATCACGATGGCCCGCTGTCGGGGGACGGTCCACCAGTGTCCGGATGAGGTCCGACGACGCCGCGGTAAGCGGCCCGCCGATCCCATTCGAATCTGTGTGGGTTGCCGGACTCGGACGGCGGCGTCCGGATTGCTGCGCTTAGTGGCGGGAAACGGGATCTTGGTCCCCGACCCGCGGCGTCGGCTTCCTGGTAGGGGCGCGTGGTTGCACCCCGATCTCGGGTGCCTGCGTCTCGCCGAGCGGCGCCGTGCCTTTCCGCGAGCCCTGCGCTTCGCGGGGACGCTCGACAGCGCAACGGTGCACACCTTCCTCACGCAGCAGGATGGCGACGCCACCGGTCCCCGGTTCGCCGTGGACACACCGGACGCCCGGAACCGACCGGGCGCTTGGTCAACCTAGAGAGCAGGTCGATCCGACATGTACCCGCAGCCGTGAAGCTCTGACAGCCATGGACATGCGCTAAGACCGGGGTCGAGCGGGAATTGCCGCCGGCTCCACCAGAAGGAGAGCAGTGGCAGGCAAGGCCCGCGTGCACGAGCTCGCGAAGGAGCTCGGTGTCACCAGCAAAGAAGTTCTCAGTAAGCTCGCTGCCCTCGGCGAGTATGTGAAGTCCGCCTCCTCCACAGTGGAGGCGCCGGTAGCGCGAAAGCTACGTGATTCGTTCCCTTCCAATCAAGGTAAGGGATCTGGTGGCAATGGTGCGCCGGCGACTGGACAGGGCCGGGGCGGTGGCACCGCGCCGTCTCGTCCTGTCCCCAGCCCCTCCGGTCCCAAACCGGGTCCCACTCCACCGCCGGCGCGCCGACCTGAACCGGTCGCCGAGGCACCTCGGCCTGCGGCTCCGCCGCCGGTGGTACCTTCGGAGCCTGTCGTGCAGCACCCGCCGATTCCGGAGCACCCCGCTGCTCGTGAGCGCCCTGCTGTTCCGGAGCGTCCCGCGGTTCCCGAGCGTCCCGCGGCCGAGCGGCGTCCCGGCCCCAGGCCCGATGACGGCCGTGGGTCAACCGTGCCGCCGCGCACCCGATCCCCCAAGCCGGGGCCGCGCTCGCCGCGCGTTGGCAACAACCCTTACGGTGTCGGTGGTTCCGCGCCATCGCGTCCCTCGGCACCGCGCCCCGGAGGATCCGGCAGTCCCCCGGGGCCCGGCAACATGCCCCCTCGTCCCGGCGGAGGTAGCCGTTCAACGCCCGGACGCAGTGGCTCGCCGGGCAGTGGTGGTCCGCGCCCCAACCCTGGCATGATGCCCCCCCGGCCCAACCCAGGCATGATGCCGACCCGCCCGGGTCGTCCGGGTCCCGGCGGAGGTGGCCCTGGTGGTAGTGGGCCTGGGGGCGGTCGCGGTGGCCCTGGGGGCGGTCGCGGTGGTCCCGGTGGCGGTCCCGGTGGTGGTCCCGGTGGCGGTCGCGGTGGTCCCGGTGGCGGTGGCGGCTTCCGCGGTGGTGGTAGTGGCGGTCCTGGTGGAGCCGGCAGCGGTGCTCCCGCTGGCGGTGGCTTCCGAGGAGGGCCTAGCCGTCCTGGTGGTAGTCCCGGTGGCGGTGGCGGTGGCGGTGGCGGTGGCGGCGGCGGTGCTCGTGGTCGCGGTGGCGGCGCGGCCGGCGCGTTCGGTCGTCCTGGGGGGCCGGCCCGCAAGGGCCGCAAGTCCAAGCGCCAGAAGCGTCAGGAGTTCGACAACATGCAGGCGCCGTCGGTGGGTGGCGTCCGACTGCCCCACGGCACCGGTGAGACCGTCCGGCTGCGTCGTGGCTCCTCGCTCACCGATTTCGCCGATAAGATCAACGCCAACCCCGCCGCGCTGGTGCAGGCGCTGTTCCACCTCGGTGAGATGGTGACCGCTACCGAGTCGGTCTCCGATGATGTCCTGGAGCTACTCGGTCAGGAGATGAACTACAAGATCCAGGTTGTCAGTCCTGAGGACGAAGATCGCGAGCTGTTGGAGTCCTTCGACCTGTCCTACGGCGAGGACACCGGTGAAGAGGGAGACCTCGCGTCCCGGCCACCGGTGGTCACCGTCATGGGCCATGTCGATCACGGTAAGACCCGGTTGCTCGACACCATCCGCAAGACCAATGTGATGGGTGGCGAGGCAGGCGGGATCACCCAGCACATCGGTGCCTATCAGGTGGCCACTGAACTCGACGGCAACGAACGGTTGATCACGTTCATCGACACTCCGGGTCACGAGGCGTTCACCGCCATGCGGGCCCGTGGCGCGAAGTCGACGGACATCGCGGTGCTCGTGGTGGCCGCCGACGATGGCGTGATGCCGCAGACGGTGGAGGCGATCAACCACGCCAAGGCGGCCGGAGTGCCGGTCGTCGTCGCGGTGAACAAGATCGACAAAGAGGGAGCGGATCCGACCCGGATCCGTGGTCAGCTCACCGAATACGGGCTGGTGCCCGAGGAGTACAGCGGCGACACCATGTTCGTCGACATCTCCGCCAAGCAGGGCACCAACATCGATGCGCTGCTCGAGGCGATCCTGCTCACCGCGGATGCTTCACTGGACCTGCGGGCGAATCCGGCCATGGAGGCTCAGGGAGTGGCGATCGAGGCGCATCTGGACCGCGGTCGTGGACCGGTGGCCACCGTGCTGGTGCAGCGTGGCACGCTGCGGGTCGGTGATTCGGTGGTCGCGGGCGACGCCTACGGCCGGGTCCGTCGGATGGTCGACGAGCACGGCGGTGACGTCACCGAGGCGTTGCCTGCCCGGCCGGTGCAGGTCATCGGGTTCACCTCGGTGCCGGGTGCGGGCGACAACTTCCTCGTCGTCGACGAGGACCGCATCGCCCGGCAGATCGCCGATCGCCGGCGCACTCGGGAGCGCAATGCCGATCTCGCCTCCCGGCGTCGTCGGGTCAGCCTGGAGGACCTGGACCGGGCGCTCAAGGAGACCAGCGAGCTGAACCTCATCCTCAAGGGTGATAACTCCGGCACCGTGGAGGCCTTGGAGGATGCTCTGCTGAAGATCGACGTCGGTGACGAGGTGGAACTGCGGGTCATCTCCCGTGGGGTCGGTGGCATCACCGAGAGCGATATCAACCTCGCCATCGCGGACAACACCATCGTCCTGGGGTTCAACGTCCGGGCCGACGGCAAGGCCGCCGCACTCGCCCACCGTGAGGGTGTGGAGATCCGCTACTACTCGGTGATCTACCAGGCGATCGACGAGATCGAGCAGGCCCTCAAGGGCATGCTCAAGCCAGAGTACGAGGAAGTGGCACTGGGTCGCGCGGAGGTCCGCGAGGTGTTCCGGTCCTCCAAGGTCGGCACGATCGCCGGGTGCATGGTGTCCTCCGGGGAGATCCGGCGTAACGGTAAGGCCCGGTTGCTCCGAGACAACGTGGTCGTCCGGGAGGATCTCACGGTGTCGTCGTTGCGCCGGTTCAAGGACGACGCCACGTCCGTCCGTGAGGGATTCGAGTGCGGTCTCACGATCTCTGGCTATAACGACCTCCAGGTCGGCGATGAGATCGAGACCTACGAGATGCGGGAGAAGCCCCGCGCCTGATCACCTCTGGGGTTGGGGGCTCGCGCAGAGCTCCCAACCCCGGATCCGGTGGTCTCAAGACCTACCAACCCCGGTGGTGAACGGTGTACGTCGGCGCCCTGGAGCTCGACCTGATGTTCGGTGATGTGCACTCGTTGAAGGAGAAGCGTTCACTGATCCGGTCGCTGATTGCTGAGCTGCGGCGACGGTTCGACGTCGCGGTGGCCGAGGCCGGGAATGCCGATCTGCATCGCCGGGCATTGATCGGGGTGGCCGCTGTGGCGGGCGAGGTCGGCCACGTGCAAGAGGTTCTTCAGGCCTGCGAGCGGCTGGTGGCCGGACGACCTGAAGTAGAGCTGCTCGCTGCCCGGCATCGCCTGCTGGGTCCGAATGATGACTAGCGTGGGTACTTAGCCCACTCCTGAGGAGACGAGGAGACCGCTGCCGATGGCCGACCCCGCACGGGCCCGCCGGCTCGCCAAACGGATTACCCAAATCGTCGCGTCAGGCCTTGAGCACGACGTGAAGGATCCCCGGCTGACGATGGTCACGATCACCGACGCGAAGGTCACTGCTGATCTTCGAGACGCCACTGTCTACTACACGGTGCTCGGTGAGACCATTGATTCCCCGCCGGACACCGTCGGCGCGGCCGCCGCGTTGGCCAGCGCTACCGGTGTGCTGCGGTCGCTGGTCGGTCGGGGCACCGGCGTTCGCTTCACGCCCACCCTCACCTTTCGTCCGGATAGCGTTCCGGACGGCGCGCGTCGGATTGACGAGTTGCTCGCCCATGCCCACGATGCCGATGCGGAGGTCGCCCGCATCGCGGCGAGCGCTTCTCCCGCAGGCGAACCCGACCCGTATCGTCCGCCCCGAGACTCTGCCGTGGATGTCGATTAACCGGTCGGCCCCGCCGACCGGATCGCCGGTGTACCAGGCAAGCCCCGGCCTCGCTGCCTCCAGACAGATGGGTGAAGCTCACCACCGTGTCGACTGCACTGAGTGATCACGTGATCAGGGCCCCCGCTGAGCTGAACCCGGAGCTCAATGCTGCCGCCGAGCTCGTCGGCAGTGCGAAGGACGTCACCCTGGTGGCCCATGTGCAACCGGACGCCGACGCGCTGGGCAGCGCGCTGGCCCTCGGTTTGGCGCTGCGTCAGCGTGGTGCCACAGTGCGGGTGACGTTCGGCGAACCGGCGGAGACCCCGGACTCGCTACGCGGGCTCGACGTGGCCAATCTGATCGTGTCACCGAATGAGGTGCCTGCCGAGCCGGAGCTGTTGATCGCGCTGGACACCGCGAGCCGAGCTCGGCTCGGCTGCCTGGCGGATCGGGTGAATACCTCCCGTGCCGTCCTGGTGGTCGACCATCACGCCACCAGCGAGCGATTCGGGACCCACCACCTGGTTGATCCTCAGGCTGAGGCGACGGCCGTGCTGGCCCTGCGACTGATCGATGCGCTCGATGCGCGGCTTGACGAGGCGATGGCACGCTGTCTGTACGCTGGCCTGGTCACCGACACCAGCTGTTTTCGTCGTGCCGATGAGGGCACTCACGCGATCGCCGCCCGGCTGTTGGCGGCCGGTGTCGATTCCAACGCCACCACCCGCGAACTGATGGACACCCATCCGTTCGGCTGGCTGAACATGCTCGCCACCGTGCTGGGCCGTGCCCGGCTGGAGTCCACGGCCGCGCAGGGTATGGGTTTGGTGCACACCACGGTGCTGCTGTCCGACGCGGTGGGTATGCGAAGCGAGGAGGTCGAGAGCGTGGTCGATCTGGTTCGCACCACCGCGGAGGCTGAGGTCGCCGCCGTCCTCAAAGAGATCGCCACCGATCAGTGGTCGGTGTCGTTACGCGCCAAGCAGCGCCTCGACATCGCCGCGGCCGCCACCGAGCTCGGCGGCGGCGGGCACCGGCTCGCCGCCGGATTCACCACCACCGGCACTGTCGACGACGTCCTGAGCGCGCTGCGTACCGCTCTGCACAGGGCCCCGTCATGTGAGTGACCCGAGCCGATCGGGTTCGGGGGGTGCTCCTCAGCGGTCGTGGGGTGGGGATGCGGTGTGGGATCCTCCGGCTGAGCTTGCGTCACCCTGGCCGGAGGAACGGTGCCCCCGTCGAGGTCCGTCATCTCGTAAACGTAGGCAAGCATGATGCCCATGACGCCGTCCGCTGGGACCGTGCTGTTGTAGTGGGTGGTCATGGCCAGCGTCCACGTGGCCGACGGTGAAGATTATCCTTCCGGTGACGTTCGAGATCCAGTTCCATTCCGAGTAATGGCGACCGGTGGGCACGGAGCATTCCGAGTCTCCGCGAGGTGAATGGCGCATGTGCTGACGGGAAATGCGGCTGCTGCCCAGACAAAGATATTGACCGAACTTGCCGACCGGCTGCCTGGGTGCCATCTGATGCATATTTGTCGCCCCCTATAGGAATATGGCATGTTGTGCTCCATCTGTCAATATCATATGGGGGAATGGGGCGCACAATTAAGTTTGGGGCGTCCACACTGCGTCCACTCGTCAAACGGATTTGGATTGGAATATATCTTGACGGCATCGGTCGTAGGGCTATGTTCTTGATCAAAAAAATGGGGATCGTCACTGGCAAAAGTGATATTATTTTGATATTTTAGTGATAAATGATGAACGCGGTGAGGAGCACGGTGATGAGCGCAGGTGCGGCGGGGATGATGATGGAGGAGTTGAGTGTCGAGATGCCTGCTCCGCAGGTCCGGGAACGAAGGACCGATGGGATCGCCGGTCTGCCGGTGGCCGGTCTCGTGGTGCTGAGCGTGCTGGGGGGGATCGGGGCCGGCGTCTGGGGTGTGTTGAGGCTGGCGACGGATGACGTCGCGTCGGGGACGGTCCTCGGGCTTGTTGGGCTGTTGTTGGCGCTGGCGGCTCTGGTGACTGCCGCTGGTCTCACGATGGTGGCTCCGGGACAGGCCCGGGTGGTGCAGTTGTTCGGCCGCTATACCGGTACGATCCGAACCGATGGGCTGCGCTGGGTGAACCCGTTGACCCAGCGGCGCAGGGTGTCGACCCGGATCCGCAATCATGAGACCGGTGTCGCCAAGGTCAACGACGCGGATGGCAATCCGATCGAGATCGCGGCGGTGGTCGTCTGGCAGGTCGCCGATACCGCACAGGCGGTATTCGAGGTCGACGATTTCGTGGAGTTCGTGGCGATCCAGACCGAGACCGCGGTGCGTCACATCGCCAACAGCTATCCCTATGACGCGTTCGGTGCGGAAGCCGGTGAGCTGTCCCTGCGAGACAATGCCGAGGAGATCACCGAGAGGCTCGCCGCGGAGGTCGGGGCGCGGGTCACGGCGGCCGGGGTGCGGATCATCGAATCTCGGATTACCCATCTGGCCTACACTCCGGAGATCGCGCAGGCGATGCTGCGTCGCCAGCAGGCCGGTGCGGTGGTCGCGGCCCGCCAGCGCATTGTCGAGGGTGCCGTCGGCATGGTCGAGATGGCGCTGGAGCGGCTCGCTTCCCATGATGTGGTGGAGCTCGACGAGGAGCGAAAGGCCACGATGGTGAGCAACCTGCTGGTCGTGCTGTGTGGCGACCGGGACGCCCAGCCGGTGGTCAACACCGGCACGCTTTATCACTGACGGGGCGGCGATGGCAGGCGAACGCAAGAAGGTCCTGCTCCGGCTGGATCCCGCCGTGCACGATGCACTGGCCCATTGGGCCTCCGACGAGCTGCGCAGTACCAACGCTCAGATCGAGTTCCTGCTGCGTGCCGCGCTGGCCGCTGCCGGGCGCCTGCCCGGTCGGATCGGCAGGATACGCTCACCGGGACGTTCGCGCAGGTCCGAAGAGGACGAAGCCGAGTCTTAGGATCCAATCCCCGGTGATCGTCACGCTACCCCTGGACGCTCGGGACCTTGCTCACCTCATGCTCGTCATGCTCGGCCAAAGGTAGTACTTAAAGTATTGGTAGTTATTTTTAGTGCTGATACAATGATGGCTGTGTCTGAGGACACACTCCGACGCGACGTCGAGGGGAGAGCTTGTGAGTCGCCGCAGATCCGACGTGCTGTACGTGCTGCTGCGTACCGGGTTGCTGGTCAGGTCCGAGTTCAGCGTTCCTGAGCAACGAGTCGTGTTCCGGTTCCAGCAGTTCACGCGGGACGAGACCATCGCCGTCGCGGTTGAGCTGCTCGACCTCGATCGACTGATCCTCTTGTTTCAGACTGCCCGGGCCGATGCCGAGGCGCGCGGCTACGTCGCCGACGCAATCACCCGCACCGTGGCGGGGGGTGAGGCCACGGACTGACCCGACTGCGGCATAGTGGCGCGGGTCGGCCGGGATGGGGTAACGGAAAGGTTGCAGCGCTGCCCCAAGGGACGGATCGGCGGATGTGATCGATTCGAGATGCTGCTACCCTCGAACAGACTAACCAGTAGGCCATAAGAGTGCTTTTTTATCTTGATCGACTCAAGGAGTGATCAAAGAGGCCTTCCGAGCCTGGTGAACAGCCTCAATCGGGAGCCCGTACGGGCGACCACAAGGGGTGGCGTGGTGGGTACTCTTGGGATATCTCGACGTGTTCTACTCAGTACTCTGCCGGGCGCCGCTCGGTCGAAGAAACATGATCAACCCCTGGGGGTTGCGATGAACGCGCTGACGATGGTCGCTCAGGCGGAGTTGGGCACGGGCAACTTGCGTGAGTGGATGCTGGACAACGTCATCCCGCTGTTGTTGCTGGCCGTGGCGGTGCTGTTGCTGTGGCTGGGCGGCGGCAAGGGTGACAACGCTGGAGTGATGCGACGGCTCGGAGGCGTGATCATCGCGCTGGGAGTCATCGGTCTTGCCGTTTCGGGAGCCGGGGTGGATCTGGGGACCTGGATCGCCGGCTTGTTCAGCAGCTGATCGGGGGGTGAGCTGGCATTGCGTATCCGTACTGATGATGAGGTCTACCGGGTTGACTCGGTCTGGTTGGGGCCACCCAAGGCGACGTTGCCGTGGCGCACACGGTACGTGTCGTGGGGGGTGGGCACCGTGGTACTGCTTGTCGTGCTCGGTGTCGAACGCCAGCTGGGTATTGGCTTTGGCTTCTTCTCCACCGCATGGGGACTGCTCATCACCATTGTGCTCACCCGGCTGATCGGTTCCCGGATCAACCACGAACGTCCGCTCAGCGCCGTGACCGCAATGTGGACACGGGAACTCACCACGCCCAGGGAGTCCAAGGCCGCCTCGGGGGGTGCCGCCAGCGCGGCGAACATTCGTCTGCGGCGAACCCGCCCCAGACCTGCTCAGCGGTCTCCACGCCGTTGGGGTCGTGCCCGGAAGGAGGACAGAGGTGTTCGGGCTCGGACGACGACCGCAACCGCATCCGGCGAGCGGGAGTAACGGTCATCGTTCCCCGGCCGCCACCTCCCCGGTCCGTGGTGGCTCCAATCGGCGCGCCCACAAACTGCCCGGTGAGGCCGTAACACCGACCTACACTCCTTCCATCGCGTTGCGTTCCATCGATGGGCACCTGGTCCGTACCGCCCACGAGGTGTATGCCTGGTATCGGCTGGCCCCGCAGCGTTGGTCGTTTCGCTCCGACTCCCAACGCCAAGATCTGATCCACGCCATTGCGGGCCAGTACGCTGAGCTGCAGGGTCGGTGGATGCATCTGCGGGTGACCGCTCGCCCTTACCCGATCCGGATGTGGGCCGAGGCGCATGTGCGCAACGCCGTGAATCGGCTCCCCGATAGTTCTGGCGCGTTGTCCTTCGATGATTACCTGGTGGGTGAGCAGCACCAGTTGCTGGGCCGTTCGATGGCTGAGAAAGAGGTCTATCTCGGGGTGCAGGTGCAGACCCGGACCATCGTGGACCGTGCCGTGGAGCGGGCCGCGCCGGTGCTGCGCCGGGTGTTCCCCGCTGCGGTGGATGCCGAGCTCGTTGCGCTGGACGCCGAGGTGGAGCATCTCGACGGAGTGATCGGTTCGGCTGGGCTGGAGGGTGTGCCGGTCACCGCCGAGGAGATGTCCTGGCTGATGCATCGGTCGTGTTCGCTGGGCCTGCCCGCGCCGCGTAATCTGCCCGCCGCCCCCGGTGCTGCCTGGGAGCCTGAGGATCTGGCCAGCTTCACCGATGCCGCGGACTTTCACGCCGAGCCTTATGCCCCCACCCTCACGGTGCGAGGGCGTACCGGGTCCAATGCGGGGACCACTCGGCATGTGGCGGTGCTGACCGTGGGGCAGATGCACGGTTTGGCGATTCCGGAGGTCGACGATCCGTGGGTGCAGCGGGCGGATCGCCTGCCGGCCGGGGTCGAGTGGTCAGCTCGTATCTATGTGCGACGCCCCGAGGACGTCGCGGGCGAGCTGGCGCGCCAGATGAACAAGGTGCGTTCCCAGGTGCGCCATTACACCGATGAGCACCAGTTGGAGCCGCCGCAGAGCCTGGCTCGCCAGGCCACCCGGGTGCTGGAGATCGACGACGAGATGACGTCGGGTTTCACCGCGCTGGCCACGCGGGTGCGCTCGTGGTGGCGCCTGGCCGTGTCAGGTCCCACCGATCGTGATGCCCTGCGGCTCGCCCAACAGTTGCTCGATCTGTACAAGCCAAAGATCGCGATTGAGCATCCGGAGGCGCAGTACGCGTTGGCTCGGGAGTTCATCCCCGGTGAGCCGTTGTCCTCAGGTGCCTACCTGCGTCGTGGTTCGGTGATCTGGGCGGCTTCGGCGGTGCCCACGGCCACCGCGGAGGTGGGGGACCGGCGCGGGATCCTGCTCGGTGAGACGTGTACCGCCACTCGGCGTCCGGTGGCCTGGGATCCCTGGATGGCCCAGGAGATCCGCGACTCTTCCGGGCTGACCGCGATGGTGGCCGGTCTCGGCGGTGGCAAGTCGTTCCTCGGCGGGGGCATCGTGTACAAGACGTTGCGGGCCGGGGCGTACTGGACTCTGCTGGATCCCTCGGGCCCGCTGACCAAGTTGTGCGAACTGCCCGAGTTACGTCCCTATGCCCGGCCGATCAACCTGCTCAACGCCCAGCCCGGCATCCTCAACCCCTACCGCGTGGTCGCCGAGCCGGAATTGGTGCATTTCCTCGATGAGGAAGATCCCGAGCGGGCGTGGCGTCGGGAAAAGGCGCTGACCGCGGCCACCCGGCGCCGGTTGGTCCTTGATGTGCTTACCGGGGTGCTGCCCTTCGAGGTCGCCCGCATGGCGCAGACTCGTATCGTGTTGCTGCGCGCTGTCCGCGCGGTGGGGGGGCGCCCTGACGCGCATCCTGGACAGGTGTTCGAGGCGCTGCGCCGCGATCCTTCCGAGCACCATGAGCATGCCCTGGTGGTCGCGGACTTCCTTGACGAGATGAGCGAGCGCATGTCGCTGCTCATCCCCGAAACAGGCGCCGACCCCTACACCGAGGTGCGTGATGACCGGCTCACCGTCTTGACCATGACCGGGTTGAACCTGCCCAAGGACGGCGTCGGGCGCGAGCACTGGACCGATGCCGAGGCCCTCGGTGTCGAGCTGCTCAACCTCGCTGCCTGGTTGACCCAGCGCTCGATCTATGAACGGCCCCGCGATTTGCGCAAGGGAGTGTGGATTGACGAGGCCTTCTTCCTCTCCGAGGTCCCCACCGGCCGGGTCCTGATGAACCGTTTCGCCCGCGACTCACGCAAGTGGAATGTGCGGGTGCTGCTCTCCTCACAGATCCCGGCGGACTTCCTCAAGATCCAGGGTTTCGTCTCCTTGCTCGACTCGGTATTCGTCGGGCGCCTCGACGATGAACCCGCCCAATCCGATGCCCTACGGCTGCTCAAGGTCCCTGTCAACGCCGGCTATGAACAGGTTGTGGCCTCCCTGGGCCGCCGCCCCGGCGGCGAGCGCATGGCCACCGAACGCGACCGGGCACCCCGCCAGTTCATCTTCGGTGACGGCGCAGGTGGGGTCGAGCGGGTCCGGGTGGACTTCTCCGGTCCCCACCTAGAACACCTCTGCTCAGTACTGGACACCACACCCGACGCCCAACGCCGCAGCACCACAGATGAGCAGGTCCCCGCTGGGGAGGCCACCTGGGCCGATCAGGAGGCCAGCGCCGCCCGGGCCGAGGCGTATGTCCGGCCAGCGGTGGAAGAACCGACTGCGCGGACGAACGTGTGACGCCTTCTTATATCCGCCTTTGCACTCGCCGACGGAGACGAGCCGACCAGAGCTCTTCTGCTAGTGGTGACGAACGCGCTGCGCCAACTGAGTAGATCACCGGATGCGAGACGCACGAAGTGCTGCTAGGCACGAACGGCCCACTCTGAGCCGGGGGAATGCCGTAGGTTCAACTGAGATTACGGAAAGTGAAATATGTATCACAATGCGTGATCATCAGTTACGCTTCAGGGCCGTCTGAGTGACCACAAAGGGCGGCCTGATGGGCGCGGTCAGGCAGTACTTACTACGGCCACTTAGTACTACGTTGTCGGAGGCCGCTCGATCCTGAACCCTGATCGAGCACGTCGATGGGGTGATTGGCAAGTCCGGGCTGAGGGTAGGCCGGTCACCGCGGAGGAGATGGCCTGGTTGATGCATCGGTCGTGCTCGTTTAACGTGTCTACCCTGCGCAACATGTGTGCGGCGCCAGGAGTCATCAGGCAACCCCGGAAGCTGGCTGGCTTCATCACTCCGGGACCTAACTTCGCTCAGCTCAACCGGGAGGAGCTGCCCCACTCCGTCGAGTCATGGTGGCAGGAGAACCGACTGCCAAGGCGAACGGGTGAGGGTTCAGGTGCCGATCGGGGGGACTGTGATGCCTCCGGGACCGAGTACCCTGTGCCGTCGTCCTACACCGAAGGTGACTCGGCGTCGGCGGGTGGGGTTGTTGGCGCTGCTTTTGCTGTTCCTGGGGATGCAGGCGGTGTGGGGGTTACCCGTACTGGCGCAGATTCTGGGAGTAACGGAAAGGTTGCAACACTGTGCTAATCAGGCGGGTCAACGAATGTGGTCGGTTGTCACTACTATCGACCACGAACGGCCCTAGCGATAAGCCAGGAGAGTGAACTCCTGTCATGATCGACTCAAAGAGTGATCTAAGAGGGCGTCTGGACCTGCTTAACTGCCTCCATCGGAAGCCCGTACGGGCGACCACAAGGGGTGGTGTGGTGGGTACCCTTGGGTCACCTCGACGTGTTCTACTCAGTACTCTGCCGGGCGCCGCTCGGTCGAAGAAAGATGAATAAACCCCTTGAGGTTGCAATGAACGTGCTGACAATGGTCGCTCAAGCGGAGTTGGATATGAACAACTTGTGCGGATGGATGTTGGACGCCATCATCTCGCCACCCGAGATGATGGTATGCGGTCATAGACCGCCCAGGAAGCGGTGAGCGGCACCCTCTGTTGCAGCAGAGAGCGCCGCTCACCCTTGTACTCAGTTG
>JBOHHD010000818.1:0-11057 GCA_050700515.1 Pseudonocardiaceae bacterium | reverse complement strand
GACCGGGCCGCCGAGCGGGAACGGAAGGCCGAGACCGAGTACGCCGCCGGCGTGCTGGACCTCCTCGTCGACCGCCAGGACTCGATGGACGACGAGGACCACCTGTTCGCTACGGACCTGCTCTATGCCGAGGACCTGGCGGATCGCTTCCTCGAGCGCGACACCCGTGAACTCGCCGAACGCGCTGTCGCGGACCGGGACTGGACCTACCGGCACGTCGTGGTCGACGAGGCCCAGGAACTGTCCGAAATGGACTGGCGAGTGCTGATGCGGCGCTGTCCGGCCCGGTCCTTCACGGTGGTAGGCGATCTCGCCCAACGCCGGTCGGTGGCCGGAGCGAGGTCGTGGGACACGATGCTGGCGCCGTACGTACCCGGCCGCTGGATCTACCGGTCGCTGTCGGTGAACTACCGCACCCCGGCGGAGATCATGACCGTCGCCGCCGCGCTGCTCGCCGAGTTCGCCCCCGGTGCCCAGCCACCGGAGTCGGTCCGCGCGTCCGGCATCCAGCCCTGGTCCAGGCAGGTCACCGAGGACGAACTACCCGCTGCCATCGAAGAATTCGTCCGGGACGAAGCCGGCCGCGAAGGCACCAGCGTCGTGATCGGGCCACCGGGTGTGCCGGGCGCGGTGGTGGCGTCGGAGACCAAGGGCCTGGAGTTCGACGCCGTCCTGGTCGTGGAACCGATGAGGATCCTCGCCGACGGCCCACGCGGCGCGGCCGAGCTCTACGTCGCCCTCACCCGCGCCACCCAACGCCTCGGCGTCCTGCACCAATGCCCCTTGCCGCAGGCCCTGACCGGACTCGCCGAAACCGGGACACCCACCCAGACCGGGAATCAACGATTGGCGTAGCGATTCGCGTACGGCCGGCCCTGAGCCAGGGCCGGCCGCGAACGCCTGTGCCCGGCGCTCATCGGTTTGGTGCCCGGACGGATGCCGCTGAGCCGTCACCGCAGCGCCTCTCCGGCCTCGCGTAGGTGCTTCCTGACGTCTTTTCCGTAGTCCTGTGCGTGGTCACCCTGCCAGTTCGGGCCGCCGTTGTAGCGGGCGGCCAGTTCCTCGTACTGGGCGGCGGTCAAGTGATCGCCGGGCACATGCGCGAACTCGCTTTCCGCCTTCAGATTCGCCAGGTATGTAGCAACCCTGCTATCTCAACCAGCAGATGCGCACTGCCGTCGATGGACGCAGCCTCCGAGGAGAAACCACCCATATCTGCCCGCAGATCACCGATCGACCTCGCCACGGATGAAAGCCTCGACAGCGGCGTAGGCATCGGAATCGGAGTACTGCTCCGGTGGCGACTTCATGAAATAGGCGGACGCAGAGCTGATCGGTCCACCGATACCCCGATCCTGGGCGATCTTGGCCGCCCGCACCGCGTCGATGATCACGCCGGCGGAGTTGGGTGAGTCCCAGACCTCCAGTTTGTACTCCATGTTGAGGGGCACATCGCCGAATGCCCGTCCCTCCAACCGCACGTAGGCCCACTTGCGGTCATCCAGCCACGGGACATGGTCGGACGGTCCGATATGGACCGAGGCCTTCTCCATCTCGTGCGGCACCTGGGAGGTCACCGACTGCGTCTTGGAGATCTTCTTCGACTGCAACCGCTTGCGCTCCAGCATGTTCATGAAGTCCATGTTGCCGCCGAAGTTGAGCTGGTAGGTGCGCAGCAGCTCCACCCCGCGGTCCTCGAACAGCTTGGCGAGCACCCGGTGCGTGATGGTCGCCCCGACCTGGGACTTGATGTCGTCACCGATGATGGGCACACGAGCGTCGGTGAACTTGCGCGCCCACTGCGGATCGGAGGCGATGAACACCGGCAGGGCGTTGACGAACGCCACCCCGGCGTCGAGCGCGCACTGGGCGTAGAAGCGGTCCGCCTGCTCCGAGCCCACCGGCAGGTAGGACACCAGCACATCGGCTCCGGACTCGCGCAACGCGCTGATCACATCCACCGGTTTCTCATCCGACTCGGTGATGATCTCGCGGTAGTACTCGCCCAGCCCGTCCATCGTGTGCCCGCGCGCCACGGTGACGCCCAGCGGCGGTACATCGCAGATCGAGATGGTGTTGTTCTCGCTGGCCGCGATGGCCTCGGAGAGATCACGGCCTACTTTCTTGGCATCGACGTCGAACGCGGCGACGAACTCGATGTCGCCCACGTGATAGTCGCCGAATTGCACGTGCATCAGACCGGGCACGCGGGTGGTGGGGTCGGCGTCGCGGTAATAGTGGACGCCCTGCACCAGCGAGGTGGCGCAGTTGCCCACACCGACGATGGCGACCCGGATACCCGGACCACCGGTGTGCCGATTCCGCTCGTCGCGGCCTTCAGTCATGGTCCGGCCCTTCTATCTCGTCGTGTGATGGTGCTGAATCGTCCCGTTCCCGGGCGATCAGTTCGTTGATCCAGCGCACCTCGCGTTCGCTGGTCTCCAGGCCCATTCGGTGCAACTCCAGGGTGTAACGATCGATCTGGTCGCCGGTGCGGGCCAATGCGGCGCGCAGTCCCTCCCGACGTTCCTCGACGCGGCGTCGCCGTCCTTCGAGGATGCGCATCCTGACCTCGGCCGGGGTTCGCGAGAAGAACGCCAGATGCACGCCGAATCTGTCGTCTTCCCAGGTCTGGGGCCCCGCATCGGCCAGCAGTTTGGCGAAGCGCTCCTTGCCGTCCGCGGTGAGTTTGTACACCCGACGGCCGCGGCGGGCCCAGGTCTTGCCCCGGACGGCGAGTTGCTCTTCGAGGCTCTCCTCGTCCTCGACGATGAAACCCGCGCGCTGTAACCGCCGAAGGGTCGGGTACAGCGAGCCGAACGAGAAGGCGCAGAACGCCCCGAGCAGGCCCGTGAGGCGCTTACGCAGTTCATAACCATGCATCGGCGAGTCGTGCAACAGCCCAAGTACCGCAAGCTCCAGCACGCGGCACCTCACTCCCCTGGACTCTCTCCGGAGTTTTCGACGGGAGCCCCGGATGTATGGGTCAAGCATATCGTGCCGATACATCACTGAGGTAACGGCGAGCCGCGTCAGGAGATGCGCACCGGAGTGGATACGCTCGGCGAGACGCCCCCGCCCGAACGTCCGAACGTTGGTCACAGGTCGGTTGCGTAGGCTGTCGGGCGTGCGGACCCAACGACAGGTGGTGGACTACGCCTTGCGGCGGCGTGCGCTGCTCGCTGAGGTCTACGCAGGCCGGGTAGGGGTGATGGAGGTCTGCGACGCGAACCCCTATCTGCTACGGGCCGCGAAGTTTCACGGCGAGTCCAGCTCGGTCACCTGCCCGGTGTGCCGTAAGGAGCCGCTGACGCTGGTGTCCTGGGTATTCGGCGACGAGCTCAAGCACGCAGCGGGTTCGGCCCGGACCGCCGAGGAGCTGAACCGAATGGCCGCGCTGTTCGAGGAGTTCAGCGTGCATGTTGTCGAGGTGTGTCGTACCTGTAGTTGGAACCACCTCGTCCAGTCATACGTCCTGGGGACGAGGGGTGTGGGGAGCAGGCGGTCCCGGCGCAGAACTGCGGTCGAGTGATCCGCCCGGGCACCTAGGTACGAATCCCTCACGACCCGAGCACCGGTCTGGGAGGCCAACGCGTGAGCGACCAGCGAGGAGACAACGGTTGGCGCTTGGGGGATCCGGGTGAGGGCCGTCCACCACAGCGGCCCGGCCGGGAAACCCCCCGAGTATCCCCGGCGTACCGACCTGAAGCAGGCCCGCCGTATGGAGGTCCGCCGTATACGGGTCCGCCACCGCGGCGTCGGCCGCCCCAGGGACCGCCCCCGGCCGGACCGCCCTTCCCCGGACCGCCTCCTCCGGGGCAACCACCTCCGGGGCCGCGCCGCCAGGGACCACCGCCGGGCTGGGCTGGTCGTCCCCCGGAGCGGCACCCCGGTCCTCGGTCGCCGCAGCAGGAGCCCGAACTGCTCACCCACGCCGTACCCGCCGGCCATTACCTCGCGGATGACACCGGGCACCACCGTGCCGGGCACGGGCGCCCCCGCCGTCGGCGCAACATCCGGAAGATCGTGCTGGTGGGCGTGTTGCTCGCGCTTCTCGGTCCGGTGCTCGCCTTCCTCGGGGGCTGGCTGCTGCTGGATGTGCCCTCCCCCGCGGCGCTGGCCGCCGAGCGCAAACAGGTCACCACGATCATGGCCAGCAACGGGACCACCGAGCTCGGCCGCTACGTGCCCGAGGAGGGCAACCGGATCGAGGTCAGCCTGCAGGACGTGCCCGAGCACGTCGAGAACGCGGTGCTGGCCGCCGAGGACCGCAGCTTCCGCTCCAATCCCGGTTTCGACGTGGTGGGTATCGGTCGAGCGGCCTGGAACCAGCTGAGCGGGGGCACCGGCGGCGGTTCCACGGTCACCCAGCAGTACGTCAAGGTGGTCACCGGTGACGACGACTACAGCCTGATCCGCAAGTTCCGCGAAGTGGTCATCGCGGCCAAGATGACCAAGCAGAACTCCAAGGACCAGATCCTGGAGAACTACCTCAACACGATCTACTTCGGTCGTGGCGCCTATGGCATCCAGGCCGCCAGTCAGGCCTACTTCGGCAAGAAGGTGCAAGAACTCACCGCCTCCGAGGCGGCGGTGCTGGCCGGTGCGATCCAGGCGCCGTCGAAGTGGGATCCGGCCAAGAACCTGTCGGAGGCGCAGTTCCGGTGGAATTTCGTGTTGGACGGCATGGTCGCCCAGGGCTGGCTGTCCAGCGCGGAGCGAACGGCGGCGCAGTACCCGGAGACCATTCCCCCCGCGCAGGTGGCCGGCTCGCCCACCGACGACCGAGCACACATCGTCGAGCGGGTGCTCAGCGAGCTCGAAGAACACGGCATCAGTCGCGATCAACTCGCTGTCGACGGTGGCCGGATCACCACCACGATCGATCCCCGGGCACAGGAGCTGGCCCGGGACGCCGTGCTGGCCAAGCTGGAGGGGCAGCCGGCGAATCTGCACTCCGCGCTGGTCGCGATCGAACCGTCCACCGGAGCGGTGCTGGCCTACTACGGCGGGCAGGACGGAACCGGCTTCGACCTGGCCGGTGGCCCAGCCTGGAACCCGGGTTCCTCGTTCAAACCGTTCGCCATGCTGGCCGCGCTCGAGGAGAACATCGGGATCAACTCGATCTACGACGGTGACTCGCCGCTGACGATCGACGGCATCGAGTACGCCAACTCCGAGAGCCGCGATGTCAACGCGCTGACCTTGCGCGATGCCATGAAGCAGTCGGTCAACACGACGTTCGTGCAACTGACCGACGAGGTGGGTCCACGTGCGGTCCGGGAGGCCGCGATCCAGGCAGGCATCCCGGCGCAGATCAACGGCGAGGAAGCAATGGTCGAGCCGGGTGGGGGGACGCCGGGGGTCGGTATCGCGTTGGGCCAGTACCCGGTGCACACCATCGACATGGCCAGCGCCTACGCCACCTTCGCCGCGGAGGGGATGCGACGCGCGCCCTTCTTCGTCAGCGAATACACCGACGCCCGCGACAACATCAACTACACCCACGTCGACCGCCCGGAACGGGCCTTCGACGCCCGGAATTCCGAGCGCAACGCCCAGTTGGCCCGCAATGTCACCGCGACCATGGTCGAGGTCGCCGGGGCGTCGCAGATCCCGTTGGACGGTAGCCGCGAGGTCGCCGCGAAGACCGGCACCCACCAGCGCGGCGACACCGGCTCCAACTCGGCCGCCTGGACCGTCGGGTACACCCCGTCGATCTCCACGGCGGTCTGGGTGGGTGATCCGGCCAATTCGGCGATCAAGGACAGGGGCGGCAACGACATCTTCGGGCGGGGCCTGCCGGGCGCCATCTGGCAGCGGTTCATGAACTCCTACCTCAAGGGCACGCCCAAGGAGACCTTCCCACCGGTCAAGCTGATCGTGGGGAAGACCGCGGGACCCGCCGCCGCGCAGGTGCCTCCCCCACCTTCGGAGCAGCGGGAGAACCGGGAACCGGCCCGGACGCCCCAACCCACGCGGACGATCGAGATCCAGCCGAGGCCGACCCCGGAGCTCGATCGGCCGACCGCACCGCCCTTCCGGGACAGGTGTTTTCCGTTCCGCTGCGACGATGAGCCGACCGAAGATCCTGAAGAACCGGGAGAACCCGCCCCCCGCCGACCGAGCACCGGGCCCACTGATGGAACCGGCGACGACGAGCGCGAAGGTCCCTGATCCAGCGCGGCATCGAAAATCACTAACATCACCGCCGTGACATCTCCGACGGGTGAGCTACCGAGGGGCGCCCGTCGACTCGACGGGAGCTCACTATCGCCGTCGGAGCGGGTGGTGCCGAGTTGGACCGATCCAGTGCCCCGGCGGGCCAGCGGGATCGTGGGCGGTCCCCTGGGCAACCATGCGGTACTGGGCAGGCATTGGTTCTGGACTCCACTGCGCGTGGTGCTGCTGCTCGCGACGATCACCCTGGCGCTCGGGTGGCTCGCCAAGGCACCCTGCCTGCAGACCTATACCGACTCCTCGGGTGTGGTGCAGTTGGACTGGCGGGACGGGCGCCAGTACCGGGCGATGTGCTACTCCGACACCATCCCGCTGTACGCCATCGAGCGGCTCGACCAGCCCGGGCTCGCGGGCTTTCCCTACGCGACCTCATGGATCGAGCACGAGGGCGAGCCCAACGAGCAGGTGCGGTACATGGAGTACCCGGTACTCACCGGGCTGTACCAGTGGGCCGTCGCCCAGCTCGCCCAGGGCTGGGTGGCCGGCGCGGAGACGGGTTGGCTGCCCCGGTCGGTGCCCGCTGTCGTGCATTTCAACGTCAGCGCGCTATGGTTGGTCGCGGCATGGCTGGTGACGGTGTGGGCGCTGGTGCTGTTGTCACCACGACGACCATGGGATGGGGCACTGGCAGCACTGTCTCCCCTGGTGATGGTGCACGCCTTTACCAACTTCGACGTCCTGGCCACCGCGCTGGCCACCACCGGGCTGCTGGCGTGGGCGCGACGGCGGCCGGTGCTGGCCGGAGTACTGCTCGGCCTGGGGGGAGCGACCAAGCTCTACCCGCTGTTCCTGCTGTTGCCGATCCTGCTGGTGTGCCTGCGCACCGGACGGTTGCGTGCCGGATGGCAGGCCGTCGCCGCCGCCGGGTTGACCTGGTTCACGATCAACGCCCCGATCGCGGTGCTGTTCCCGACCGGATGGGCGGAGTTCTTCCGGCTCAACAGCCGCCGAGTCGCCGACCCGGACTCGCTCTACAACGTGGTCTCGGTCTTCACCGGCTGGCCGGGGTTCGACGGGATGCTGACGCTGGACCAGCAACCCACCGTACTCAACCTGGTGAGCGCGGCACTGTTCCTGCTGGCCTGCATGGCGATCAGCTGGGTCGCCCTCGCCGCACCCCGGCGACCACGACTGGGCCAGCTGTGCTTCCTGGTGGTGTGCGCTTTCCTGCTCACCAACAAGGTATGGAGCCCGCAGTACTCCCTGTGGCTGGTGCCGCTGGCGGTACTGGCGATTCCGCGATGGAAACCGCTGCTCGCCTGGATGGTGCTCGACGCGCTGGTCTGGGCCCCCCGAATGGCCTACTACCTGGGCCTGGACCGCGACGGCCTGTCCATCGAGCCGTTCCTGGGCGCCGTGGTGATCCGCGATGTCGCCGTGCTGGCACTGTGCGCGCTGGTCCTGCGGGACATCTGGCGCCCCCAGCATGATGTGGTCCGTGTCGCGGGAGACGACGACCCGCACGGCGGGGTGGTCAACGGCGTCCCGGACGCCCTGGTGCTTCGTCCCAGCAGACGATCGGGTCGAGCTCTCGCCGGCCGGCCCACCTCGGAGTTCGCCCCGTGAGTGCTGTCTTCGAGGTCCCCGCGGGCGCCCACCGCCCGGGCATCCAGGCCGGCCCGACCGTTCGGGTACCGGTGGCCGCTACCCGTGCACAGGATGAGGACACGGCGTGCAAGGAGAGCGGACACGCGGGGCAGCGGGGAGGGAGGAGCTGTGGAGGAAGATCCAGAACAGGGCGACGAGCAGGGTGGCGCGGCCCCAGACGCCGATGACGACGGCCTGGGCGGCGAAGCTATCGGCGATCCCGGCGGGTAGGCCCTGGATCAGGTGGTAATACCAGCGGAAGAGGCCGATCCCCAGCGCCAGGTCGGCGCTGAGGTAGGCAGCGATCCACCCCCAGTGCACCCGTAGCAGCGCCAGGAAGGGCAGCAGCCACAGGGTGTACTGCGGGGAGTGCACCTTGTGCAGCAGCAGGAACCCGCACAGCATCGCCGCCGAGACCGCAACCCACGGGTAGCTCCCCTCGCGCAGGTAGCGCCGCCAGCCCACCGCCAGGGCGAGCGCGAACGCGGCCAGCACGGCGACCGGGGAGATCCAGTCCATGGCCGCCTGGAACCCGTGGGTGTCCGATATCGGCCGAAATCCCCAGTACCAGATCGAGTTCGTGGTGATGTCCACCGTGCGCTGTTGCTGGAAGACGAACGCGGCCCGCCACCCGTCGTAACCGAGCACCGCGATCGGCAGGTTCACCAGCACCGCCGTGCCCACCGCCACCGTGCACACCCGCAGCGCTCCCACGATGTCGCGGCCAGCGCCCGAACCGGTCAGCACGTACAGCGCCAGCGGCGCCACGAACGCCGCCGGGTACAGCTTGAACGCGAAACCGATCCCCAGCAGGACCCCTGCCACCATTCCGCGCTGCGCCGGTGAACGGTCGGTGCGCCAGGCGTGCATCACCCACACCGCAGCCACCGTGGTGGCCACCACCGGCAGATCCCAGTTGTGAAATGCGTAGAGCACCAGCGGAGGGCCCAGCGCCCACAGCAGCGCCCGCCGGCCCGCCAACTGACCCAGCAGCGCCGCGGTGAGCAAGCCGAACGGCGCCAGGATCAACGCTGAGAAGAGAAGGAACTCCCCGTCGTTGTGCGCGGGCAACCCGGAAAGCCAGATCTGCAGCCCGGTCAGCACCGGGTATTCCACGGTGCCACCGAACAGGTTCCCCTGCTCGGTGATCCCCCCGGATAGATAAGGAAATGCGTGCTCATCGAGGTCTCGGGGCACCCAGAGGTACTGGATGTCCGAATAACACACGTCGCGGTCCTTGCGAACGTGGTAACCGGGGCCACTGCGTCCATCGGCACCGAACTCCGGGCCGGTGCAACGGGCCTTGTTCGCGTACCCGAGCAGCAGGGTGAGCCCGCACAACAGGACCATCGCGACCAGACCCACGCCGGCCAACCTCCGCACGGTGATCCGGCTGGGCGGCGGCACCGGTGCGGTGCGCGTGGTGGTCACCGGTCGAGTTGCTCCCGCAACCAGGCGATGTCCTCGGCCTGGGAATCCGGATGGGTCTCCAGCACCACCGGCGCGTTCGCCGCGGCGCAGACCGCAACCAGCAGCTCGGGGGAGATGGTGCCCTCGTGCACCGAGGCATGCCGGTCCCTGGCCGAACCGAACTCATCGCGCGAGTTGTTGCAGTGCACCAGATCGATCCGGCCAGTGATGGCGATGATCCGCTCGACCGCGTCGGCGAGGTCCTCCCCAGCGGCGAACGCGTGGCAGGTGTCCAGGCAGAAGCCGACGTCGTACTCGCCGATCGCCTCCCACAGCCGGGCCACGTCGTCGAACCGCCGCGCCAGGGCACCCTCCCCGGCGGCGGTGTTCTCCACCAGGATCCGGGTGGCGAAGCCGCCGACCTCGGCCTGGCGGGCGAACATCTTGCGCCAGTTCTCCACACCCACGGCCAGCGGTTCCCCCTTGGTCACGTGCCCGCCATGCACCACCAGCCCCCGCGCGCCGACCGTGGCTGCCGCGGTCGCGTGCTGGGCAACCAGCTTGCGCGAAGGAATGCGGATGCGGTTGTTCAGCGAGGCCACGTTGATGACGTAGGGCGAGTGCAGGTAAACGTCCAGATCAGCACTGCACAACCGGTCCGCCTGGGGGTGTGGACCGGGTGCCTTCCAGCCCTGCGGATCGGCCAGGAAGAACTGCACGACCGCCGCATCGCACTCAGCGGCGGCAGCGATGGGGTCATCATCACGGACGTGGGCCCCGATGCGCATAGCGCGAGCCTAGACCGGCCGTCCGGGGGGTTCCGCCCCACCCGCACGAGGCAGTCGAGTGCGTAGGGTCATCGCGAATTGGCGGAAAGTACTGGTCATCATCACGGAGAGGAAGTAGGGTCGTTACCCTCACGACACAACCGGGCACTGAGTGACGCGGAGGTACCTTATGGGCACACGGGCGAGGGTGACCACGGTTGCAGGGGCAACCACGTTACTGTGCGCCACGGGGGTTTTCGGGATGGCGGGGGCAATGGCCTCACCCATGCCCCTCCAGACGGCGGCAGCGGAGTCACTCGTGGCTGGCTGTGGAGACAGCGTGCAGGGAAATCCCGGACAGGCGGTCGGTGTGCGAGCAGCAGGCCTCTCGGTGATCCATCTCGGTCAGGTACCCGCCAGCGGGTCGACGACTTTCGACGCTACTCCCATCCTGCGGGATCTGCTAGGGCCGGTCGCCCCGCTCTGTAAGGTCACCGCGATAGCACTGCCGGGCCTTCTCGCTCCCGTCGAGGCGGCCGCCGCGCCGGTCGTCGAGGCGGCGCAGGGGGCGGTCAGCCCGCTTGGCGTGGCTCCCCAGCAGCCGGCTCCCGCTCCTGCGGCTCCGGCACCTGCGCCCGGGGTCGCCCCGCCGGCCGTCGCGGCGGCACCACCGCCCGCACCGGTCCTCGGGCCTACGTTGCCGGCGTTCTCCCCGTTCTCCGTCGGTCGTTTCCACAGTTCGCTACCTCTCTACAACTACTACGAGATGTTGGTGGGCCGGCCCAGCGCGTTCGGGAAGCTCCAGACCGGAATGCTGAACTCGAACCTGTTCGGTGCCACCGGCACCGGCAGCTTGGCGGCGGCTGAAGACCCGGCCGCCAAGGATGTCGCTGCCGCCGGGCGCGCCACCGCGTTGCCTGCCAGCAGCGCCGAACGAGTCGCCCTGCCGGTAATGGTGGCGGTACTGATGATCGCCATCGTGGCTGCCGCACTGATCCGCAGCTGGGTGGTCGTCACTCGGCGTTGATCACCATGGGCCTCGCTGCCCATACT
>JBOHHD010000817.1:0-8460 GCA_050700515.1 Pseudonocardiaceae bacterium | reverse complement strand
CCACGCCGCGCAGGTCCTGCTCTGCATGCCAGAGCGCCACCGGCTCGGCCCCGGCGTAGCGCACCGCGCGGATGGCGTCGACGTCGTCGAGGGTGCCGGGGAAGGTGATCACACCGATCCGCACGCTCACAGCCGGCGCACCGTCCAGTCCTCGATCACCGGGTTGGCGAGCAGTTCACCGGCCATCCGGTGCAGCTCGGCGTCGTCGAGGGTGTCGGCGACGTCCAGTTCGAAGTGCTTGCCCTGGCGCACGTCGCGCACCCCGGCGAAACCCAGCCGGGGCAACGCGCGGGCGATCGCCTGACCTTGCGGGTCCAGGATCTCCGGTTTGAGGACCACGTCGACCACCACTCGCGCCACGCCGCCGAGGCTACCGGCACGCCCGCAGCGAACATCGGTGGCAACGCTGGGCAGTCAAGGCAGGCTGGCGGGTATGCGGATGCTGATATTCGGCGGAACCCGATTCTTGTCCCGCGCTGTCGCGGTCGAGGCGCTGGACCGGGGGCACGAGGTGCTGTGCGCGGCGCGCGGGGAGTCCGGACCGGTGCCCGACGGGGCCACGTTCGTGCGCATCGACCGGGACGCCCCGGACGGGCTGGGCCTGCGGGACACCGTCCGGTCCGGGCAGCGGTTCGACGCGGTGCTGGACACCGCGTCGATGTCGTTGCGCTGGGTGCGCGACGCGCTCGACGCGCTGGGTGCGGTGGCGGGCCATTGGACGTTCGTGTCGACGATCAGCGTCTACGCCGACACCCGGACCCCGGGCCAGACGGTCGACGCGCCGCTGGTGGCCCCGGTCACCGACGAGGTCACCGAGCACAGTCCGGAGATCTACGGCGGGGTGAAGGTGGCCAGCGAGCACGCCGTCCGCTCCGCGGGCGTACCGGCCTTCGTGGTCCGGGCCGGGCTGCTGGTAGGCCCGGGTGATCTCAGCGATCGCTTCGGCTACTGGGCGATGCGGATGGCCCGCGGCGGGCGGGTGCTGGTGCCCGGGGACGCCGAGGAGGTGCCCGCCGCCTGCATCGACGTGCGGGATCTGGCCGCCTGGCTGGTCGACTCCGCCGAGCAGGGTCGCACCGGGACCTTCGACGGTGACGGACCGGCAGTGCCGCTGCACGACGTGCTGACGCAACTGGCCGCCACCCTGGCGCCGCCGGATACCGAGCTGGTGGCCGTGCCCGCGCCGGTGCTGCGGGAGGCGGGGGTGGTGCCGTGGAGTGGGCCGAGATCGTTGCCGTTGTGGCTACCGCCGACGCATTACGGCCTGGTGACCCACGACGTGGACGCCGCGCTGGGCGCCGGGCTGCGGCAGCGCCCCCTCGCCGACACCGCGGCCGCCGCGCTGGCCCACGAGCGGACCCTCGGGGTGGATCGGCCACGTCAGGCCGGGCTGACGGCGGTGGAGGAGGACGAGCTGCTCACCGCGTGGCAGGCTGGCACCAGGAGGTGACCACCCGTGCAGATCATCCATTTCGGGCAGTCCTGCGTGCTGGTCGAGACCGGGGCGGCTCGGCTGTTGCTCGATCCGGGCGTCTACTCCGCCGGTTTCGAGGAGCTGACCGGGCTCGACGCGATCCTGGTGACCCACCAGCACCCCGACCACCTCGACGTCGAGCGGCTGCCCGCGCTGCTGGCCGCGAACCCGGGGGCGGTCCTGGTGGTCGACGTCGGCTCGGCACAGCAGTTGACCGCCGCGGGCATGGAGTACCGCGTGGTGGGTCCGGGTGAGACGGTGAAGCTGGCGGGCAGCACCGTCGAGGTGATCGGCGGGGAGCACGGTGTGATCCACCCGGACATCCCGGTGGTGCCGAACAACGGCTACCTGATCGACGGTGGCGAGGTGCTGCACCCGGGTGATTCTTTCGACCTGCCCGGTCGCGACGTCGACGTCTTGCTGCTGCCCACCGTGGCGCCCTGGTTCAAGATCTCCGAGGCGGTGGATTACCTGCGAGCGGTCGACCCCGGGCTGGCGGTGCCGATCCACCAGGCCCTGCTGGCCCGGCCGGAGAAGTTCTACGGGCTGCTGCGCGAGCTCGCCCCGGTCGGGACCGAGGTTAACGTCGCGGTCCCGGGCCAGGCACTGCGACTCTGAGCGGCGCCCGCTCCGGAGTGCCCTCAGGCGACCAGCGTCCGCTGCTCGCTCAGTGCGGTGTAGGTGCTGGGGTGGGCATGGTGGTGCAGGGCGATGTCCACCGCGTCCAGCAGGGCCGAACGGCGCGCGCCGCGCGCCAGGTCCGCTCCGTCCACCGCGATCCGCACCAGACCGCCCTTGCGCGCTATGCGGGCCGCGCCGAGCACCATCGCCCGGCACCGCAACGGGTCGGCCCGCTCACCCGGCGCCAGCCCGAGCACCCGACCGCGGTACACCCGGCCCGAGCGCAGCTCATGCACCATGGTGGCGTCGGCACACACTCGATAGCCGTGGGTCTCCAGCGCGCGCAGGGTGCCCGGCGAGACCAGCCAGCGTGGCGGGACGAAGGCGTCGGTGCGCAGATCGAGGCGCTCCAGCAGGATGTTCGCGGCGTGCAGCCGCAGCCCCGCCTCGTGGGCGGGCAGGGTGGCGAACTCCGCCCGGCGACCCACTCGGGCCACCGTGTAGGAGCCCCACGACCCGAGCGGATCGGCGGTGTGGTCGAAGCCGTGCATCAGCACCGCATCACCCTGGTCGCGGCGCCCGCGAAGCCAGCGCAACGCCGCGGCACCGCCGGGGCTCTTGGGTACCACCAGCAGCGAGACCGGGACCCGGCGAGCGTCCAGCTCGGCGGTCAGCGCGGCACAGTCGTCCAGCGTCGAGGAGCGGATTCCGGACAGCGAGACGAGCAGTTGAGTGGACACCTGCTCTATCCAGCCCTACGCAGATGACGGCCCGCTGACCGGGGGGTTGCAACTGTGCACCGATCCCCTGAACTCACTCTTGAGGGGTTCGGGAGGTTACCCGGCCCGTGCTCGCTGGTCAGCTGGTCGCCTGATCCTGGTCGATCAAACGCTCACGCACCGTGAGATCGCCCACCAAGGTGATCCGGCCTTTTGGCCGTTAAGTGTGACCGGGGACGTAACTCGTTACTTCTGGTCCTCGAACTCCCGGCGTCCGGTACGGCTTCCGGGGAGCTTGGCAAAACTTTCGTGTATTCACCGGACATCCGAAATCGAGGTATGTGACGTTACCCGTTTCCGACGCTCGACCCCTGCGAGATTTTGGGCGGTCGATTCCCGCGGAAACGGCAATTCGCCGCTATTCGCAGGCGGTTGCGCCGGAAACTTTATCGGACCGCAGCTCGAAAGCAACGGGGCGGAGATTCTCTATGGTGGACGACAAGAATGTACGCAACCCGCCAGCCAGTCACTCACCTTTCGATTGCAGCGTTGCTTCCGGACTGGAATTTGCGTACGCTTCACCACGGTAGACGAAGTTTCACGGACTGAACTTGTCCAGGTATTTACCGTGACAGCACAGCCCGCGTGTGAATCAACCCAGACCAACATCTATCGCCTCGAAGTCGATGCCATGGCAAATGGTGTGACAGCACGAGCCATCAGCGAACAGGTGGAGCTGCCCTGCTTTATCAGCTGATCCTCAGCAACCGGAGTGAGCTGGATGCGCGCCGATCCAGAGTTCTTCCGTACAGCGACCAGGCGGCCTCAGTAGGGTACTATGCCCGGAAGCGATCCGGCATGGCTCACCCGGGAAGCAGGAGGCGCAATGGCAGAGACAAGTCCAGTCAGTTACGGGGCTGAGCTGGCTCAGTACTCGTTGCATCTATGGACTCTGACGCGAGGTCCGTTGAGTATCGGTACAGATAATGCAAGCATCGAGTTTGATCTCATGATTGATCACGAGATTTTAAGTTCCGATTTCGCCGACACCAACGAGGCCGCAGCTCTGGGAACCGAGTCACCACGCCTGATAATCGATGGGGAGCTCAGGAGAACGTCGAACCTATACTGCTTCGCCGAGGGCGAGAAGATGAAATACCGCGCTGTTTTTGCGGCCTTTCCTCCTGTCGCGGAGGTTCGCCTGCACTGGCACCATCGCGCATCTGGTATCGACATCGACGAAATCCTCCACAGAGAGCAGTGACCAATCCCCACGAGCTTTCGCATCACCAGCTATGGCAGCGAGTAGGTCTTCAGCAGAGACGGAGACGATCGATGGGATTGCTTGGGCGGCTGTTCGGCGAACAGCACCGTGCTGGAGACCAGGGTCCGCCGCTGGCCCGCACCAGCACGGAGGCGCGCCTCTATATGGATCTGCACCCGTGCGGCTGTGGCGAGGCCGAGCCTCCCCAGGACAGTGCCATGATCAAGATGGTGGACGGGTTGGCGAGTCGCTTCTCGGGCGCGTGCCCGCGCTGCGGGACGGAGCGGGAGTTCGTGTTCCGCATGCCCGAGCAGATCACCATGCCCGAGGTCGGCGTGGTGACGTTCGGGGACGGCACCCCGTCGGAGTTGTTGGACCCCGGCGAGTGGCTGTGGGTGGCCGACCAGTACGCCAGCGCGTCGGGAACGGACGCCTCCGGGCTGGATCCGAAGGCGCGCCGCGCCGTCCGCCAGCGCGTCGCCACGGCGGCGGCCGCGGTGGACGAGGTGCTGGCCTTCCTGCCGGAGACCGCCAAGAAGGTGCCGGTCAGTGCTTTTCGGACCGACCGCGGCCGGTCCGTCTACGCCGCCGAGCCGGGGCGGTTCACCCGGGATCGGCTGCGGACCGCCCGCGAGAGCTACCGGGAGATCCTGGACGAACTCGACGCCAAGGCGAGCTAGGTACCGCTTCGGCGACCCGCGGGCGCCTCACCGGGGCTCCGGGCGCGGCCCCGATCTGCGACAATGATCACCAGTAACGCTCAAGTCCTAGCCGATCGGAGCCGAGTTGGACATGCTGCTCTTACCGAGTGAACCGGCGCGCACCCGCACCCGCACGTCGGAAGGGCATGCCAGCGCGGTGTGCGGTCTTCAGCGCACCCCGCGGGACACGTGGTGACGGCACTGCGCTGCGCGGGTCTGAGCGACCGGGGGCGCGTCCGGGAGAGCAATGAGGACCGCTGGAGCGCCGACACCGAGCTCGGCTTGTTCGTCGTCTCCGACGGCATGGGTGGGCTGCCGGCAGGCGAGGTGGCCGCCGAGATCGTCGTCACGACGCTGCCCACGCTGATCGCCACCCACTTCGATACCGCGGCGGACATCGCGACGCCGGAGGGCAGCCAGCAGCTGGGCACCGCGCTCGCCGAACTCAGCGCTGAGGTGCGGGCCAGGAACCCAGGCGCCCCACAAGGGGCCGGGATGGGTGCTACCGCCGTGGTCGCGCTGGTGCGTCAGACCACCGCGTTGATCGCCCATCTCGGCGACAGCCGCGCCTATCTGTGGCGCGCGAACAGCCTGCAGCGGCTGACCCGGGATCACTCACTGGCCCAAGGGCTGCTCGACTCGGGCGTCATCACCGAGCAGGAGGCTGCCGCCCACCCCGCCCGGCACCAGCTCGCCCGCTACCTGGGCATGGACGGCGAGGCGTTGGCCGAGGTGCGCTCGCTCACCCTGCACCCTGCCGATCGGCTGCTGCTGTGCAGCGACGGGCTCACCAGCATGCTCGACGACACCCGGATACAGGTGATCCTCAACGATCACCCGAATCCGGAGCACGCCTGCCGCACCCTCGTCGATGCCGCCAACGAAGCCGGGGGCACCGACAACATCACCGCACTCGTGATCGTTCACACCGCCTGACAAGGTGCTGACCGAAACAAACGATGATCAAACGCGAACAGGGGAAATTAGCCGGCGCTGCACTAACGAATCAAGTGGGTGGCCCGACTTCCCACAGAGTCGCGGTGATGTGTACTGTCTGATCTCTTTCAGCCGTTAATGCAACACTGGCTACCCGGTCACCCGTCGTGGCGAAGCACATCGTGCCACCTGCGTTACTGAATCCCTCCATGCTGTCAGTTGCTGAGTAGCGAAGTCCCTCCAAGCACTGTTCCAGAGTGGGAATTGATCCTGGTACGGCTGTGACGATAGTTAGCGGTACACCTTGAAGTGCCGACATCCACGCTCGCGCCCCGGGCTCACAGGTATCCTCACCGTAGATGAACTCAGCATCTTGAGGGTAGAAACCAACACGGAATCCGTCCAAGTCAATGCCGTGAGTGTCGCAGAACGGCGGAGTCAGGGTTAGCGACACCTGTTCACCGCCGGACCTCCACCTCTCAACCGGCAGGGAGGGCCGCGCCACACGCGTGCCACAAGGAGGGACATCAATGGGAAATCTGGGGCACTTCTGTGGACACCACCGGCAGCAGGTCAGCGCCAGCGAGGGAGCTCGGGCAAGCCGTCGGGCGCGGTGAGGCCGTCACCGTCGGAGCGGCCGGTGAGCCAACCGGCCAGTTCCTGCGCCGGCCCGGAAACCGGCATCGCGACGCCGTCCGGGCCGAAGGGGACCTGCTGCCCCCCGGGGAGCTGCATCATGACCCGAACGGCAACCCGGGAATCCATCCAGCTCGCCACGTCGCGCACCAGCTCAGCGGCGATGTCCTCGGGCAGGGCGTCGAGCTCCGCGCCCACGTCGAGGTCCACCAGGTGCAGCCAGACCTCGCACACCCGTAACCAGGGCACCATCGACGCGGCCAGCGGGTCGCCCCGAGAGGTGCGCACGGTGGCCGCCCAGTGCCGCGGCGCGAGGTCCCGCGCGGCCGCCGCGAACGCCTCCCCGGTGCGGCGGACGTCGTCGAGCTGCTCGGCCAGCGGACGCCCGGCTCCGGCCTCGATGTCCGCCGCGCGCGCCTCCAGCGACGGGTACATCGGCGTCTGGACTCCGGTGCGGGCCCAACTCAACAACCGGACGAGGCCCTCGGCGTTGCGGGCGACGTGGGTGAGCACGTGGCCCCGGGTCCAGCCGGGCAGGCGGGACGGCCCGCGCGCGTCACTGCACCCCGTGGCGGCCTGCTCGAACACCACCTGCCCGGCCGCGGCCCATCCGAGCGCCCGCTCCGGCCGGCTCACAAGATCCCCCGGGGGTGGTAGGTGGCGGCTTCGGGGTGGCGGGCCACCACGTGGGCCACCTCGGCGACGACTGCCGCCACCTGCGCGGCGGCGGCTCCGGTGAAGGACAGGCGGTCGGCGAGCAGGGCGTCCAGGGCGGCCCGGTCCAGCGGCAGGCGGCCGTCGTCGGCCAGCCGGTCGAGCAGGTCGTTGGGGGCGCCCTTCTCGCGCATCGCCAGCGCCACCGCAACGGCGTGCTGCTTGATCACCTCGTGCGTGGTCTCCCGACCCATGCCGCAGCGTACTGCGGCGACCAGCACCTTGGTGGTGGCCAGGAACGGTAGGTAGCGCTCCAGCTCCCGCTCGATCACCGCGGGGTAGGCGCCGAACTCGTCGAGCACGGTGAGGATGGTCTCCACCATCCCGTCGAAGGCGAAGAACGCGTCCGGTAAGGCCACTCGGCGTACCACCGAGTCCGACACGTCACCCTCGTTCCATTGCCCTCCCGTCAGCTCCGCGACCATCGAGGCGTAGCCGCGCAGCACCACGGCCAGGCCGTTGACCCGTTCGCAGGAGCGGGTGTTCATCTTGTGCGGCATGGCGCTGGAGCCGACCTGGCCGGGCGCGAACCCCTCGGTCACCAGCTCGTGTCCGGCCATCAGCCGGATGGTGGTCGCCAGGGACGACGGCGCGGCGGCCAACTGCACCAACGTACTGAGCACCTCGTGATCCAGCGAGCGGGGATAGACCTGTCCGACGCTGGTGAGCACGCGGCCGAACCCCAGATGCTCGGCCACCCGCCGTTCCAGTTCCTCCAGCCTGTCGTGATCCGCGTCGAGCAGGTCCAGCGCGTCCTGGGCGGTGCCCATCGGGCCTTTGATTCCCCGCAGCGGGTAGCGGGCCAGCAGCTCGTCGAGTCGGGCGAAGGCCACCAGCAGCTCATCGGCCGCGCTGGCGAACCGCTTGCCCAGCGTGGTGGCCTGGGCGGCGACGTTGTGGCTGCGCCCGGCCAGCACCAACTCGGCGTGCTCAGCGGCCCGGGCGGCGAGGCGGGCGAGCAGGGCGACGCAGCGGTCCCGCACGTGCTCCAGCGAGCGGCGTATCTGCAGTTGCTCGACGTTCTCGGTGAGATCCCGCGAGGTCAGCCCTTTGTGGATTTCCTGGTGACCGGCCAGCGCGTTGAACTCCTCGATGCGGGCCTTGACATCATGGCGGGTCACCCGCTCCCGTGCCGCGATCGACTCCAGGTCCACCCGGGAGACCACGCGCTGATAATCGTCGACCACCTGCGGTCGCACCGGCACTCCGAGATCGGCCTGCGCGCGCAGCACGGCCAACCACAGGTGCCGCTCGAGCACCACCTTGTGCTCCGGTGACCACAGCCGGACCAACTCCTCGGAGGCGTATCGCTGCGCCAGCACGTTAGGAACCATGGCGGCAGCCTACGGCTGACCCGTGAGTGGGTAACGGTGTTATAACACCGTTACCCCTGTC
>JBOHHD010000816.1:0-6515 GCA_050700515.1 Pseudonocardiaceae bacterium | reverse complement strand
CAGCTCGACAACGTACTCGAACCGCACACCTGAGATGACGGACTCAATGGTGAACTCCGACGGCCTGCCCCGGCCGTCGGCGAACGCGAACGGCTCGATCGGGATCTCGTCGTCCCAGAAGCGCAGCGAGTCCCGGACGGCTGTGTGCAGCCAGGTCAGCGCGGCGAGGATATTCGTCTTGCCAGAGGCGTTCGGACCGTAGATGGCCGCAAGCGGTAGCAGGCTCTCACCCAGATTGGGTATCGGGCGCGCCTCGGCCCGGTCGTGGTCGACGGCGACCATCGACAACTCGACAGGGTCGCGTATCGAACGAAAGTTCGACACCTCGAACCGGATCAGCACAGCGCATCCCTTCCCGGTATCTAGGCGGCCAGCACAGCCGTGATTTTGACAAGTATGTACGATAACCTACGGTTGTCGACACCTGAGACGCGAGTAACGGCTTCAGTGCTGGCGGCCGACAGTCACGGATTGGGACGATCCGAGCTGTGGCGCCGGACCACACGTGATCCCTGTGTTCGCCTGCGTCGCGGCACTCTGACCGGCGATGAGGCCACCGTCATCGCCGGGCTACCGGTGACCACGGTGAAATGCACAGTTCTCAACCTGCTGGCCGATTACGTCGATGGCGGACATATCGGTGACGTGATCGCCGACGTGCTACGCCATAACGCCGTCGACCTCGACCCGCTGATCGCACAAGTAGGCACATACGCCGCCAAGTACGGTATTCGCGATCGCAATGGTCGCGCACTGCTGACCAGTCTGCTCAGTTAGACTTGCAAGGGGACTTCTTTGGAAGGTTCACTAGCATGCCGATCAACAGGTTCCACCGTAGACGGGGAAGGGCAATCAGGCTTTCGCCAACCACTTCACCCTCAATGACCGCGCAGCCCGTGTCCTCTGTCTGCCGCTGCAACCGCTGGCCAGCGGCAATCAGCTGCTGCCCGTAGCGCTACTGTTCGCCGGCTGTGGCACTGCCGTCCATGATTCTCAGTGCCAGTGACGGCAGATCCGTATTCAGTCCCGCAAGCTCAGCCAGCAGCTAGCTGTCTTCTCGGATCATGGTTTCAGCTTCGTGCCTGACAGGTCGGTTGGTGTGGATCATCGACGTGGACGGAGCCCGACAATCCTGCATGTCTCATCCCAACATTGTTCACAGGTCTTCCACAGCCATTCCATGTCACCCTCAGCATCCCGTGGATGGATAGCGCCGCATAGACACCGCATCGGCGCCCCTACCACCACCTGGCGATCACGCCGGTCAATGGCATGCCGCTGCCCGGAAAGCGGGAACCAGACAAACGGGCGGAAAGCCTGTTGATCCGCCGCCGACATCGGTCGAGCTACCCCCAAGCTCCTGTTCGTCAAGGTGAGCGGCGCCCAGAGCCGGGGCGAGCATCATCCGGGCAGCGCGGCGGACGGGGAGTCAGTGCCTGGTCGGTGGTGTCCCTCACGCTCTGGGGGAGTGAGGTGAGCGAACCAGCCAGGCACCTGCCGCGCCCCGGGTGAGCCGTCATCCCGGCCCTGGGGCCTGCTTCCCAGTTTTGTCTTGTTGACCTTGTCCAGGAACGGTGACGGAGGCGCGGATCAAGACCGCGAGGGAGCCTGCGCCAAGGCAGGTGCCAACCCGGAGATTTAGTCGGAGGATCGGTTTCGTGCGGTGCTGCATGCCCTGGGCAGGGCTACGCTCTGCTGCCCGACTGACAGCGGAGGGGAATGCCATGCCTGGGGATGCGAACGATCTGCTGCGTGCCGCGCGGGAGGTGGCTGTCCTGACCCAGGGCCAGCTTGCCGAGCTGGCGAACATTCAGGTGGAGCAGGAGACCGGCAAGCCCGGAGCAATGGATGCTGACTACCTGAGCAAGTTGGAGCGGGGCATCCACCGCTGGCCCAACCGGGACTACCGCGCGGCGCTGCGGCGGGTGCTTGGTCGCAAGTCGGACGCTGAGCTGGGCTTCTTCAGTACCCGTTGCCTTGGCGCTACCGTGGGACAGAACCCCTGGTGAGCGAACGGAGGGGACGACGTGGAGCGTCAAATCTTTGTGCGATCACTGGCCGGCGGTGTGGCGGGCCTGGCCTTCAGCGATCTGATCAAGGAATTTCTCGGCGGCGCAGTCGGGTCCGGCAGCCTGCGCCATGTCGGTGTTGCCGACGCCGAGCAGGTGCGGCACCTGGCCCGCATGTTCGCCAGCGAAGATCACGTGGTTGGTGGTGGATGGTCGTCCCAAGCCGTGGTAGCCCAGCTCCACACCTCGGCTGAGCTACTTCGCGGCCGGTTCTTCCAGGAAGCCGTGCGGCAGCACTTCTTCTCGGCCGTCGCCGAGCTGGCCGACATCGCCGGTGGCATGTGCTTTGACGCGGGCTCACACCAGCAGTCCGAACGATGCTTCCGGTTTGCTGTGGCCTGTGCGACCGAAGGAGCCGACTGGGCAATGCGGTGCAAGGCGCTGTCCGGGCTATCCAACCTGGCGGTACACCAAGGCCGTACTGACGATGCGCTCAGCTTCTCCGAGATGGCCTTGGGGCGGGCCGACCGGCTCACGCCCCTGGTGCGGGCGGTCATGCACACCCGCCACGCCCGGGCATTGGGCCTGAGCGGCAGTCACCGGACGGCCGACTGCATGACGGTCGTACATCAGGCCGAAGACTATTTCACTGCCAGAAATAGTGACGAGCCCGACTGGATTACCTACTACAGTCCCGCGCACCTGGATCGCGATCTGGGCCGTGCTCTCCTGTACCTGGCCGTCAACGGTGGCGAGTACACCCACGCGCAACACCGTTTGAGCGCGGCCATGGAGCGCTTCCCGAAGCAGCCATCCCGCGGCAAAGTCCTCACCATCGCCAACCTGGCCTACTTGACCATGGCGCGGGATGATCCGGCCCATGCGGTCACTTTGGGGCATCAGGCGCTGGATTCGATGGGGCCGATCCGGTCCGACCGGGTGTTCGAGGCCCTCCGGCAGATGCGGACAGCTGGACAACAGCACCGCACCATGCCCGCAGTTCGCGAGCTGAGCCAGCGGGTGGATGCGGCGCTGCTGGCGGCTGGTTGATCACCCGCTTCTCTTCTCCGTATCCTCTGGGAATCAGGTAGGCACTTGGTCCTCACCGTCACCTGCCCAGGTACGAGGCCCGCTACCCATGTTCGACACCAACACGGTTGGGGGAAACAGCTGTCCCCGGACGGATACTGCACCTGATGCCGAGCCGTGCTGCCAAGTCGTCACGGCCGTCACCGTGACGAACCGTCTCTATGTCTTGGCCTGCCTCCACAACCCGACACGCAATCCCTGCTCGATGTTCCCCTGAGCATATAACCGCCGAGTAGCCCCGGGCTACTCGGCGCATATAACCCCAACAGGGGTTCGGTCGCGCTGCAGCGCTGTAACAAATCTAGGTCTACTGACGACATGCTGGTCAAACGGCCAGCTTCGCCAAGGAATCCCGCAGTTCGTGTTGATCGCTGTCACCAATCCGAATAGGGTTCCGACCCTAATATTGCAACTCAACTAAGACTGCGACGAGTGGTCGAGTACCGTAAATCACATACTTTGCCCCAGGTCGTCACGCGCATCAACTGGGTGAAATTTTGCGCTACTCGGAAAAGGCTCCACTCAGTCGAGGGAGATAACTCTGTCGACCGCATGCGGCGCCTCGACGTGACTGTCGAATGGTCCTGGACATCGATCTAATGAGGTGTGCAATTGTCTGTATCGGAATCCCATCGCCCGAATCGTCGACGTCTGTCAAATTATTTAAGATTGGACAGGCGACCTCGATCGTTGAACAGGCGTCCCCGGCCCGTGACTCCCATAAGGAAAATCATCGCATGGCTGCGCCAGCGTTGGACCTCCCTTATCGCTGGATTCGCCGTACTGATCTTGCCATTCATTAATTACTATTTGTGGCCGCCGACCAAGGGGATCATGATCCTCGCAGAGTTGGTGGTTCTCGCCGGTTGGATCCTGTACCTTCTGGGCCCCCGCAGTTGGCGCGAATGTCTCCGTCGGCGCCTCCCTAAAAACTGGAAAAGGCTCGCACGGCCGCGCGGCAACCACTGGAAGGAGCTTGCTAAGGGGTTTGGTGTAGGTATCAGTATCGCGGGCGCTTTGGCGCTCCTAATGCCTACGATGAATAAATTCTACAGCATTGATAACCTGACGTCGAATCTCTTCGCCGCCGAGCCGTGCACGATTAACAACAATCGCGCCGTGTTGGCGGTTGATGGCACTGGCCTCTCGTTGACCGCAGCAGTAGATATCATCCAGCCGCCCCAGCGCGGTGAATTCTATTGGATCGTCTCGTATAGTTATACGAGCACACCGCAGTCATATTTTGCGAAGAAGAAGCTGACTCAGGACGAAACTACCCATGGTCACCACGGTGGCATCCCCATTACACTTCGACCGGACACCGGTAACGGTAGCACCCGGACACTATCGGTCGTATGCGCCGACAGTAAGAAGTCCACCGAACTGGAGATGAATTACCTCGACGATGAAAACGGAGCGGCTAAATTGCCCGGCGACCGCCGCCGCAGCCTTCCGGACGGCGTAATGAAAGTCTCAAATGGATTTGACAACATGACTCAATAGTAAGAGAGCGGTTTCAAGCGGTCATGGCGGCACCCAGAACTTGGCTTGGTCGGGGACCCTCGCGGGCGCCCTACCGGGCCTACTCAGGGGCAGGTGTTCACCTGTTCAATCCGGCGATGTCACCCTCGGTGGTCTCCGGGGTAGGACTGTCGCAGCGTAGATCGGTGCCACCACCGGCAACCTCTACTCCGAAGTTGCCCTCTGCGGCACCGACACAGCAGATCCACCCGTCTCCTGCCCGACACAGCCCAGGCCACCATGACTCCCGATGCCGAACCACACCCCACAGACCAACCCGACGAAGCCGTCAACCTGGTGAACATTCCTGGTCACCGCGCTAGCGGCTGGTTGATCACCTGCGGCTCTTCTCCGTGATCAGCTGCGATACGCGGTGGCCAGAGAGAAGGGCGTAACTCGATGGCTGCCACGTCGCCGGTCCAGGCCATCAGGGGTCTGGCGCAAGCAGGCTGTTCCGCCTGGGCGCTAAGCGATATCATCCCTCAACCCGGTTGCGGGATATGTCAATGGTGCGGCCACGCAGGGGGGCACAGAGAGCTTGCAACAAAAATGCAGCCAAGTACGAATCGAGGATTCCGGCGTCATCTACCGCTCGTGTTCTGGCACACTCTACCTTTCCCCTTGGCAGGGATGAGACGGATGGATGGCTACCTGGTCGAGCTCCCCGCGCTCGGCGGGCTGATCGACGACCTGATGCACGCCGCGCAGCGGATCAGCGACGCGAACTCGGCGCTGCGGGACGCCTCCCTGGGTGAGCTGGGCAGCTCCGCCATCGACGCGGCTGGGCAGGCCTTCCAGGACCGGTGGGAGCACGGCACCCGCAAGATCGCCGATGCTGCCGGGATCATGGTTGAGGCGTTGGAACAGACCCGGCGGGACTATCAACGCATCGATGACGAGGTCGCGAAGCTGTTCGCCGGCGGCGGCCGGCCACCCGCTGCGGGCGGTCTGCCCCCACCCGACCCGGACAGTCCGATCACCCAGGCGCTGGACGGTTCTCCGTGACGGCGTTCGGACCGGTCGCGGCGGCGCGTCCCGGGTTCGAGGCGTTGGGTTTCGATCCCGCTCCCGGGCAGCTGGCCAGCATCGAGTCCGTCGGCCAGCGCTTCACCGTGGTCTCGCGGGCACTCGGTGACGCGCACCAGGCATTGACCCGGATCGGGCGGGCCGACGACATCTGGCAGGGCGCGGCGGCGCAGGCGTTCCAGAACACGGTCGGTGAGTTGCCCGGCTATCTGGACAAGGCCCACCAGTCGCTGGGGGAGGCGTCCCGGGCGCTGCGGCTCTGGCACACCGACCTGGCCTCGATGCAGCAGCGTGCCGCGGACCTGGAGGCCGGGGCCCGGACGGCGCTGCAGGCGCTGGAGCAGGCCCAGGCCAATCCCGACCTCGGCCTGGGCGGACAGTACTTCTCCGACCCGGGATCGCTGCAGGCCGCGCAGCAACGGTTGGACGCCGCGTTCGCCGCGGTGCGCCAAGCGGAGACCGAGCTGGAGGCGGTCCGTGAGCAGGCCCGGCGGCTGCTGGCCCAGCACACCGAGCTGGCCGACGAAGTCGCCCAGGCGCTGGACCGGGCCCGGGAGATCGCGCCGGAGGAGCCTGGCTTCTTCGAACGGCTCGGTGAGACCCTCGGCCGCGCCCTCGACGACGCGGTGGAGGGCATCCGCGACAGCCTGGTGGCGCTCGCTGAGGCGTCCTGGCAGCTCATCGAGGACAACGCCAACCTCATCGCTGCGGTGTCCGATGTACTCGCCGACCTCAGCACGATCGTCGGCGCGGCGGGTGACATCTACGGCTTTTTCCCGACGCCGGTGACGCTCGGCCTCGACACCGCGTTCAACGTCGTCGGCCTCGGCTTGCAGGGGCTCGCGCTCGGCGGGCACCTACTCGCAAGGG
>JBOHHD010000815.1:0-4490 GCA_050700515.1 Pseudonocardiaceae bacterium | reverse complement strand
GTGGGCAGCATGATGCTGCGGGGTTCGGATCGGCCGCGATCGAGCAGCAGCCGCCCGGCTACTCGTCCCTTCTCCAGTACCGGTTGGGACACCGTGGTCAGCCCCACCCGCTCGGCCTCGGGAATCCCGTCGAAGCCGGTGACGGTGATGTCCTCGGGTACCCGCAGGCCCCTTCGACGGATCTCGGCCAGCGCGCCGAGAGCGAGGATGTCGGAGGTGCAGACGATCGCGGTCAGCTCCGGATCGCGATCGAGGAGTTCGGTGACCGCGCAGGCGCCGGAGGTCATCGTGTGGTCGAACCGCTCGACCACCGGCACGGCGTTCCAGTCCAGCAGCACCCCGCCGAACGCATCGGCCAACCCGGCCAGCCGGGCACGCTGTACGTGGAAGTGCGCGGTGCGCTGGCGGTGTGCGCTGACCAACCCGTCGTGCCGGTCACGGCCCAGGCGCATGCACACGACACCGATCCGGCGATGCCCCAGGCCGATCAGATGCCGTCCGAGATTCTGCATCGCCGTTTGATCGTCGATACCGACGTGGTCGACGCCCCCCACGTGCGGTTGGTCGCAGATGACGGTTGGCAACGGGCGTTGCAGCACGGCAGCGAGATTCGGATCGTCGTCGGGCACCGAATAGACGACGAACCCGTCCACCCCGGCCCGGTGCACCGCAGCGGCGGTCTCCCGCTCGTCTGCCTCCGGGCTGGCCGGGACCAGCAGCAACCCCTGGCGTGCCTCCTCACACGCCATCGCCAGGCCCTCCAGAAACTTGATCGCGGCGGGATCCCGGAAGGCGTAGGACAGCGTCTCGGTGAGCAGCAGGCCTACCGCCCCGGCCTGACGGGTGCGTAGGGACCGCGCTACCGGGTCCGGACCCGGATAACCCAGCCGTCGCGCGGTCTCCAGCACGCGTTCGCGAAGCTCAGGGGATAACTGGTCGGGCCGGTTGTATGCGTTGGACACCGTCGTTCGGGACACCCCGAGCTCCGCGGCCAGAGACGCCAGGGTCGCGGGTCGACGGCTCTTGAGGGACCGCACCATGCCAGGAACCGTAACGGTTCAGAACCTCGGGGTGAAGCTTCGCCACTCCGGAAGGACCACATGAAGCCTCGTTCGAGCTAACTCTGTGACCCTGGGTGATTGCGTGTCCTACTGAGCGGCGCTCTATAGTGGTTACGACAACGGTTTCCATTTCATGATCGAGCAGGCGGCGGCTGACCCGATCGAGAGGAGAGTGGATGATGCACATCCGGATCGCCGTGCTGGCCGTCCTGCTCGGGGTGGTCGGCTGTGGTTCGTCGGATCAGGGGGGTTCGCCGGATCAAGGGGCTGAGGCGGGCGAGCGGCTGACCGTGGTGGCCTCGACCGACGTCTGGGCGGGCGTGGTTCGTGCTGTCGCCGGGGATGTCGTGGAGATCACTACGATCATCGACGACCCGTCGGGTGACCCGCACTCCTACGAGAGCAGCCCCGCCGACTCGGCCGAGGTGACCGGTGCCGACCTGGTCGTGTTCAACGGCGGTGGGTACGACGAGTTCATCGAGCAGATTCTCGCCCAGGCCGGGGACAAGCCCACGGTGGAGGCGGTCGCCGTAGCGGGTGAGGAACCGCATGGCGAGGAGGCCACCGCAGGCCAGGAGCCCGACGCAGGCCAGGAGCCCGACACCCACGGCCACGAAGGGGGAGCCAACGAGCACGTGTGGTACGACCTGCCGGTGGTCGCGGAGGTGGCCGAGCACGTGGCGGAGGAGCTGGGCAGGCTGGCCCCCGAGCAGGCGTCCCAGTTCGCGGGGGGCGCCGAGCGGTTCCGGTCCGGAATCGAGGAGCTGACCACCCAGGTGTCCGCGATTGCCGATACCCATGCCGACGCCCCGGTCGCGATGGTCGAACCAGTGGCGCACTATCTGGTCGAGGCAGCCGGTCTCACCGATGTCACGCCCCCCGAGTTCGTCGAGGCTGTCGAGGAAGAGACCGATCCGCCTGCCGCGGCGGTCGCCGCGACCAGGGACCTGCTCACGCAGCGACAGGTGCGCGTGCTGATCTACAACCCGCAGACCGAGACTCCGGTCACCAGCCAGGTCCGATCCGCCGCTCAGGCCGTAGGTATTCCCGTGGTGGACCTGACCGAGACCCTGCCCGAGGGCACCGATTACCTGGGGTGGATGTCCGGCCAGATCGACGCCCTGTCGACGGCGCTGGGATCAGCGCGATGAACATCATCACCCGAGACAACACCACCCATTCCGAACATACCGGCGTGCCGATCCCATCCCCGCGAGCTGCGACACCGGCGGTCCGGCTGCGGAGTGCCCGGCTGGCCCATGGCCCGCGAGTGCTGTGGAACGCGCTGGATCTCGACGTCGCTCCTGGGGAGTTCCTCGCCGTCCTGGGTCCCAACGGGTCGGGCAAGACGAGCCTGCTCCGGGTGTTGCTGGGCCTGGCGGCGCTGTCGGCCGGCTCCGCCCAGATCGGCGGGCAGCCGGTGCGCCGCGGGCACCACGGTGTCGGTTACATCCCGCAGCAACGGGCACTGGACCCGACGTTGACGCTGCGCGGTCGCGATCTCGTCGGCCTCGGTCTGGACGGCCATCGTTGGGGTTTCGCGGTGCGGCGAGCCCAGCGCCGGGCGCGGGTGCACGAAGCCCTGGAGGCCGTCGGTGCTCTGCACTACGCCGACGCGCCCGTCGGGCTGCTCTCCGGAGGGGAGCAGCAGCGGTTGCGGATCGCCCAGGCGCTGGTGGGCGACCCCGGCCTGCTGCTGTGTGACGAGCCCCTGCTGTCCCTGGACCTGGCGCACCAGCGGGTGGTCACCGAGCTGATCGACGCCCGGCGCCGCGCGGCGGGCACCGCGGTGCTGTTCGTGACCCACGAGATCAATCCGGTGCTGCCCGTGGTGGACCGGGTGCTTTACTTGGTCGACGGCCGGTTCCGGATCGGCACGCCGGATGAGGTGATGAACTCCGCGACGCTCTCGGAGCTCTACGGCACCGACGTCGAGGTGCTCACGGTACGCGGACGGCTGCTGGTGATCGGCGCCTCCGGGGATGATCCCCACGGTGACCCGCGCCTCCCGCGAGAGCGCTGGTGAGCCTCGGCGAGATCGTCGACCGGCTGCTGCGCTTCGAGGGCACCACGCAGCTGCTGGCGCTGGACTTCGTGCAGCAGTCCCTGATCGCCGGTGCCCTGCTGGCCCTGGTCGCCGGGGCGCTGGGCCCCTTCGTGGTGACCCGGCAGGTCTCCTTCGCGGTGCACGGCACCAGCGAGCTGACCTTCACCGGTGCCGCGGCGGCCTTGCTGGTGAGCAGTTCGCTGGTCAGCGTGGGCGCGCTGGTGGGGGCGGTGGTCGCCGCGCTGGTCTTCGGCCTGCTGGGGCTGCGCGAGCGGGAGCGCGACTCGGTGATCGGCGCGGTGCTCGCGTTCGGACTGGGTCTGGGGGGGCTGTTCCTCTGGCTCTATCCCGGACGGGCCTCCAACCAGCTCTCCCTGCTGTTCGGCCAGATCGTGGCGGTCGGCCGGGGTGATGTGTGGCTGCTGGCGGGCTGCGCGCTGGCCGTGCTGGTGGTGCTGGCCGTGGTGTGGCGGCCCCTGCTGTTCGCCAGCACGGACCCCGAGGTGGCGCGTGCCCGCGGCGTGCCGGTACGCGCGCTGTCGGTGCTCTTCGCCGCGATGGTCGGAGTGGCCACCGGACTCGCCGTGCCCACGGTCGGCGCGCTGCTGGTGCTCTCGCTGCTGATCACCCCGGCCGCCGCGGCCGCCCGGGTGACCGCCAATCCCGTCACCGCGCTGCTGCTGGCCACCCTGTTCGCCGAGATCGCCGTGCTCGGCGGGATCGTTCTCTCGCTGGCCCCCGGCGCCCCGATCAGCGGTTACGTCACCGCGATCGCCTTCGTGATCTACCTGGCCTGCCGGGCAGTGGGCGCGGTGCGGCTGTGCCGGGTGGGTCGGATCGTGCAACCCGCGTGAGACGATGGCCGTCGTGCATGAGGACCGCCGCCGCGCCGACTCGTTCGGTACGGATGCGGAGCAGTACGACCGGGCCCGCCCTTCCTATCCGGCCGAGTTGGTGGACGACCTGGTCGGACCGGACGTTCGCCGGGTGCTCGACGTGGGATGCGGCACCGGCATCGCCGCTCGGCTGTTCGCCGCCCGAGGATGTGCGGTATTCGGTGTCGAGCCGGATGCCCGGATGGCCGCTGTCGCCCGGCGCCACGGCATCGACCTGGCCGTCACCTCGTTCGAAGCCTGGGACCCCCCGCCGGAACCCTTCGATCTCGTGTTGTTCGCTCAGTCCTGGCATTGGGTCGACCCCGCCATCAGCGCCGTCAAGGCAGGCGGCGTACTGCGGCCCGGAGGTCGCTTGGCATTGAGGCTTATGCAAAAGCCTCCTTGAAGAAGTAGAGCCCAATTGCAGCGCGGAATGATGACGTGAAGGTCTTCAGTGGTCGACGGTAGTCAGTGAAGAGAATCCGCCATGTCTTCACGGTGGCAACA
>JBOHHD010000814.1:0-13458 GCA_050700515.1 Pseudonocardiaceae bacterium | reverse complement strand
GTCGACGGCGGTGATCTGCCAGTATCCGGCGTGCTTGTCGCCTTCCGGGCCGGTCATGACGTAGGTCATGCGGCCGCCGGGCGTGAGGTCGTGGTCGACCACGGTCGCCGGGTAGGTCGGCGGCCCCCACACCTTCTCCAGCTGGCGCGGGTCGGCGTAGACCTGCCAGATCCGCTGCACCGGCGCGGCGAAGTCGGCGGTGATGGTCAGGGTCAGATTGTCGAGGTCCTGCTGGACGTCGGTCACGGGCATGGTTCAGTCCTCCTGGTCGGTGTCGGATGCGAGGAGTTCGTCGATGCGCGCGATGCGGCCACGCCAGAGCTGCTCCAGCTCGGTGAGCATGGACGCCACCGACCGCACCGCCTCCACCTCGCCGCTGGCCAGCTGCTCGCGACCGCGGCGTCGCTTGGTGAGCAGACCGGCCTTCTGAAGCACGGTGACGTGCTTTTGCACCGCGGCGAAGCTCATGTCGTAGTTCGCCGCGAGCGCGGAGACCGAATGCTCCCCGGCCAGCACGCGGCGCATGATGTCGCGCCGGGTCCGGTCGGCGAGCGCGTGGAACAGGGCGTCCGCCCGGTCCTCGTTGTCCTCAGCCACCACAAACATACAACCGATTGGTTGCATGTTTGTCAAGGTCGACTCCGGCAGGAACCGCCGGAGAGCTGCCCACCGCCTGACACCGAGCGCCGGTGCTGGACTTCACGACAGCTATTCACCTGGACTCACCCAGCACACGATCCACAGTCAAGGCTCACAAGTCACACCTCTTGCGGTAGATCGTTCGGGACTCATTAGAAGAGGACGTCTGGTACTCGTTTTCGAGAGATTCTGAGAGCTCGATGGTCATTATCGGTTAGCTGATCGTGCCTCGTGGGAGGATCCAGGTCTGCGGCTGTCCGGTGACGGCTGCGATGTGCTCGAAGTCGGCGTCGTAGTGCAGCACCACCGCGCCGTGGTGTTCGGCTACCGCCGCCGTTAGCAGGTCGATGACTCCCGCGGCGCGGTGATGGCCTCGGGCGGCCATCCGGATCTGGACGTCTCGGGCACGTTCGGCGATGATCTCACTGATCGGTAGGACGGTGTACAGGCTGCGGCGGCGTTCGGTGATGGTGCGCACGTCGCCGACGTCGCGCCCGGAGTGGCCGGCTTCCAGGTCGATGGTTACGCAGATCGCTGCCGCCCGGTCGGCGATGGGTCCGGCGATGATGTTGCGGACCGGCAGCTGGTCGATCCGGGCGTACGCGGAGGTGTCGATTAGGTACAACTGGCCGGGTCCGACCGGTGCGGTCACCGACGAGCCTGTTGCATGATCTCCGGGTTGGTGATGTCCGGGCCCACCCCGAGCGCGTAGGGGTCATCGAGAAGTTGCTCGACACGGCGGCGCCGGTTGGCCATGAAGGCCAGCGCCGCGTTGACAGTGTCTTTCTTGGTGGTCGTGCCCAGCTCTTTCGCGGCCAGCGCGAGAGCTTCGTCGTTCAGGTCGATCATCGTCTTCATACATCCGAGAGCACTGTCACGTATATATCATCGACAACACCAGTTCTGCGGGGGTGAACGGTTCGCCCGATGCACGTAAGACGCCACCGCAAGACAGTCCGCCTGGCTGCGGCCGCATTGACGCACCCACGTCATGGCGGTCGACCACACGTAGGGTTTGCCCGTTGACTCTGCCTCGCTAGCTGGGCTTGTGCCAGACCAGCGTGAAGAAGGGGCAAGGGCGCCCGGCGATCCGCCATCGCAGGGACGCGGTGCGACGGTCGAGCTGGTGCACGGTGTCCAGCCCGCTCTGGGTAACCTTGGCCAGGCCCGCTTCGGTGAAGCGCAGCGCGTCGATCACGATCATCCACCCGCCCGAGGCGATGTCGTAGCCGGTGGCGTCGGCGCCCATCGGCGGTGGTGCTCCGGCCACGGTGGGCGACGCGCCAGCGCTCTGGGTCGAGCTGACCGGCAACCAGTAATGTGCTACACGAGATGACATCGGACAACAAGGTGTACCCGGTATGGAACTGGGCCGTGATTATCCATGCCATCCTGGTCGCAGCTCTCCTCGCGCTGTTCTCGATTCTCCTGCTTACCGCTCCTGGCCCGGGTGCGAACATTCGGTGCCGGCATGGTCGGGCTTGTCATCATGGCGCTCGGCTGGCCCTGGACGTCGCCCGTCTTCTGGGAACTCGACCAGCTGAGTGCTCTTCCCATCGCGATCGACTACCTGGTCAAACTCGGGCCAGCCGTCCTCAACGTCGCCATTCATGCCGGAATCCGATTCGTATTCGCCCAACGCCGGAGACGGCGGTCACCGTAGACCAGACGTGATCCCGACGTTGGGGAGATCAGCTCCATCGACGCGTATGAACCACCGCAGCAGGACTTCGACCGCTGAAGGAGAGGATGCAGGCCATGAGCCGGATCGGGAGGATGTTCCCGCTGTTCCTGGTCGGCTTTGTCGTGCTGGCTGGGTACGGGGGGCGGCGGCGAGGTTGTCCCCGTGCAGGGCGACCTCGCCGAGTGGTCTCCGGATCGATGCCCTGATCGGGGTGCTGGATCCGCTTGGCCCGGCTGCGGCGGCATTCGAGGGCGTGCCCATGGTCGTGCCCGGTGAGAAGCCCAGCAAGGAGGTGCTCCTGGGGCGGGAGCTCGACCTGCTCCTCGGCTACGGGTTGACCGCCATACCGTGGGAGAAGGTGGAGACGCTGGGGCTCGACCAGATCGTGGACAGCGGGCAGTGCGACAGCCTCGTTGACGACGGCCCGACGCCGGACGGTGACGCGAGTTTTCAGGACGTCTACGACGACATCGAGCTCTACGGGCGGATCTTCGATACTGAGGACGTTGCGGCGAGGGCCGTGGCCGATCTGCGGGCGCGTGTCGCCGTGACCGAGGAGCGGTTCCGGCTCGACAGACCTGCCTGTTTCAGGGTGCTCTTCTCCAACTCCAGCTACAACTCCCGACTCAGCTTGCCCGGTACCGTCAATTAGCGGACCAGTGTTGACCGCCGGTATCTGCCCCGGACAGCGGGGGAATAGCCGCGATGAGCTCCTGGGGATAGGAGTGGTGGGCAGCCATGAAGAGCTCGTCGGTTGGTCTGTCCTCGCAGATTCACCCGGCCCGTAGCGCTACAGCGCGACGGCAGATCGTGCGGACGACGGCGAGGTCGTGGCTGACGAACACCACGGTGGTGGCGAAGGTGGTGGCCAGTTCGGTGATCAGCTCGAGGATGGTCGCCTGGACGGACACGTCCAGCCCAATCGGATTACAGGCCGAGGCCGCCCATCACGTGCAGTTCTTGGCTGGTGAAGTCCCCCGTCAGCATCGGCATTGCCTTGCTGATGGCGGCCTTGGTCTCGGATAACTGCAGCGATGCCTCCTCCGGTGCTGCCTCACGCGTCGAATTCGAGGCAGAAGGGGTGCCCGGCGGGGTCGGCATAAACCCGGAAGCCGGACTCGCCGCCGGGCAGGCGGGTGGCACCGAGGGCGAGAACCCGCTGTTCCGCGGCCTCGATGTCGTCGACCTGCACGTCCAAGTGGAACTGCTGAGGCCGCTGCGGATCGGGCCAAGCCGGCGGTTGGAGATCAGGTGCGAGCTGGAAGGCGACCCGGGGCCGGTCGTCCCCGCCGATCGTCACCCAGTCGCCGTCTCGCCGGGTGATGGGCAGACCGAGCAGCTCGGAGTAGAACTCAGCCAGCGTGGCCGGGTCGGGGCAGTCGATGACAACGGTGTGCAGGCGTCCAATCATGACCAACACCATGCCCGACAGCCCCGACAAGAAAACATCACCCGCCGGCAGTCTGGTGGGTACCCGTCAGCCGTTCGCGTTGTGGCCGTCGACCGCCACCATCCGGAATCCTGAGGCACTCTGCTGCTGGAAGTCCTGCTGGTGGGCGAACGAGGTCAGACCGTGCCGCGCCGACCAGGCCGGGCCGGGTCGCTGCTCCCAGATCGCGGCGTACCGATCGGTGCCGCCGTCGTCGTAGCCGCTGATCGCGACCAGCCGAAAGCCCTGCCCGACGAGATCGGTGAACGTCTGCTGGTACTGCGCCGCCCCCATGCCATGGCGGGCCTGCCATGGTGCGTCGCCGTCCTGACGCACACCGGTCCCGGACCGCCGGGGAACGGCGTACCGCGCAGCGGTAGCAGGCCCACCGAGATCTCGAACGGGGGCGCCTCGAGCGCGGCGCCGACGTCGACGCCGTGCGCGGCGGGATCGAGCCACCCGCACGCCGACAGTGACGGCGCGATCATGCCGGGGCCGCTGTCGGACAGCGCGGTGGACGGATTGCCGGCCGCGTCGGTGAGGTTGAGGTCGTTGTTGACGAACAAGAACTTGGCACCCTCCGCGCCCATGACGCAGAAGTTGTCGCCGTACTCGACCGGACCGTTCGGTGAGGCCAGGTTGGCGTGGTTGGCGTCGTAGAAGTGACCGAACTCGTGCTGCAGGACGGCGGGGTCGAGGCTCTGTGCTCCGACGTGGACGTGCACCCCATCGGGGGCGACCGCGGCCAGCACCGCGTCGGCCTTGTCGATCACGAGGGCGAACCGGTCGAACGGTGAAAGGTCGACGCCCAGCGCCTGCGCGACCACTGGCTTGACCTTCTCGCCGACCGCGAATCCGAACCCGTTCCACTCCTCGCCGGTGAACGGCAACTGCACCCAGTCCAACACGCGGAACTCCAGGTTCTCGCGGCCCCCGGACTGCTCGACGAAGTAACCCGCGACGTGCCCGGTGACCCGGTGCACCCAGTCGCGGGTGAACGTGGTGACGCGCGGGGCGTCGCTGCAGTGCATGAGCAGTACGGTGATCTTCATCGCAAATCCACCTGACCAATCCCGTCCGACCGTCGGACACGTCTTCGAGGAGCACGTTGAGGTTCCCCACCCCGATGGAGGCCCGGTTACCTGAAGTTCCTCGAACTTGGTCGGGACGTCGTTACAGCTGAGCCCAGTACGTGACAGAGGGTCTGCGGAGCTGTTGGCCCGCCGGGGTGAACGGTGTGGCGCAGACAGGGCAGCATCGGGTCGTCTCGGCGTTCTCGGTAGCAAAATCACGATGAGTCGAGTGAGAATGGACCGGGACCCGATCTTCGGCGGCGACACGCTCGGGCGGGGAGAGAACAATGAGTGCGCACAGCACGGCGCGAGGATATAGACCGCTAGGCGCGTAATAGTAGCCACCCGGGTTTGGGGTTTCACCTCGAATTAGTTGACGATTCCTGCCTGGCTTCCGTATCCACTTATAGTGCTGAATCGGGCCTGAAGTGCGCCCCTTGTTCAGTCAGCGTGGCGGGAGGATATCGGAAATATCGGCACTGTTGATCAACTGGTCTCTGCCGATGAAGCGTGCGGCGACGAGTAATCCCGCCTCGTGTGCCATCGACCCCGCGTGGCTCGCTGATGCGTCCGTCAGGAGCCATGGCGTGAGGTTCTTCTCGAAGGCGTCTACAGCGGTCTTCAGTACACAACTCTCGGTCGCGATTCCGCAGATGTAAAGATCAGACCACCCGTGTGCTTCGACCAGTTGAGCGCCCGACTCGGTGAACAGTGAATAGGCTGGTTTGTCGAAGACGATGGCAGGCGGGTCGGTGTAGGGTTGGATTTCGGGCACGAGGTCTGTCTCGGGGGAGTGCATGAGTTTCGACCAGTGGATAAGGCGCTCAAAAGGACTGCCCGGATAGTTCAGGTAGCGGGTGAACACTATGTCTCCACCATTCTCTGACCAGCGCTTCACGAGGTCCACGATCACAGGGACCACACGCTGTGAATGCTCTGTTATGAACCCGCGTTGTAGATCGACCACCACAAGCACTGATCGCCGACTGGTATCCATCAGGTGTTGCTCTCCTGTGTGAGGTCGTCCTTCGTTGGAGTTGCTCTACGTGAGGCCATCGGTGCATGAGCAAACGGCGAGCGACTTCAGCTTGCCGATCTTCGGGCCGCCAGTACAGGAATTGCGGCAATCTTCTCGTGGCTCAGGTCGGTCCAGATGAGGCCGCGCGGCCGGCGCGGTGTGTCGCATATAGTCACATCATCCGGCGTGACGATGATGTCCACACTGAAATCATGCTCGGTCTCAGGTAGCTCGTCCTCAACGATTTGCAGGGAGTGCACCGTTGTCACTATGGTTGTGTTGGGGCCCATCAGGCCCGCTTCCTGCAGCAAGGCAACTTCGATGTCTGAGTACCCCGCTCCCTTGCCGAGGCGAGCACCACGTCGATTCACGGCCACGCTGCCACAGATAATTAAGTCGACGGGCTGCATCTGCTCGACGCCAATTTTGGGCGCTACTCGCGCTGCGACATCCTTTGTGGCGGCTTTCTCGGGTGGTACCGGCAAGCTGGCGGGGTCGAGGACGTAGAACGGCAGCTTGTCGGCTAGCTTGGGTACCGCCATATAGACGAGCTTGCCCTCGCGCAGTGCATGGGCACGGACGGGTTGCTGTGCGGTATCCGGCACGGCCTTAACGACTCGGGCGGCCTGCCAGACTGGGAGTGTGACGAGCCGATCAGCGGCGTCATCCGCGCCGAGAAACGAGGGAATGCGGCCATGCACGCCGGGCTGGACCACTTGTTCACGCTCCAACAACGACCACACGCGCTCACGTATGGTCTGCTTGGCTTGGTCGACCTCCGTCACATGGTGCTCCTCATGCTGCCATCAGGGCCATCACCCGGTCATACACATCCTGCACCACCGCCACCTGTCGCCAGGGTTGGAGCTCACGGCAGGCCCCGAACACGATGTTGAGCCCGCCACCACCCCAGGTCAGCTCAATCACGTCGATGGCCTGGTGCAGTACCGCGGCGGCTTCATCCAGTTTGCCTTGACGGAGGTAGGCCAAACTCAGGTTACCGAGCGCGATGGCCTGAGACTTCGAGCAGTCGCGCAGCTCTCGTGCCGTAGCCTCCAGGATCGGCTGGGCCTGTTTGGCCTTGCCCAAGAACAGATAGCAGGAACCGGCCAGCCGGCCGGACTGCGTGGGAGAGAAGAGATCGAGTGCCACATCGGCCACGCCGACCCGCTCGAAACACCTGTCGGCTTCGCTGAGCGCGCGCTCACACTCGGCTCGTTGCCCGAGCATCGCGTGGGCTTCGGCAGCGTGCAGGATAGCCAGGCCGGTCAGGACATGGCTGATGCCTCTGGTGGTCTCAGCTGTCTGCATGGTCAAGCTCAAGCCAGCGAGGGGGTCCTTTTCGCCGTATAGGGCAACAAAGCCTTTCCGTAGCAGAGCAAGTCCTTCGGCAGCCGGATCCCGGAGTTGCCGGGTTGCTTCAATAGCTTGATCGAAATAGTCGTGCGCCGTTGCCTGATCCCGACGTTGCGACGCATCCCAGACGAGCTGCCCCCTAAGCGTGGCACTCTCAGCCTCAACGACTTGCAACTCGCGACACACCCGGGTGGCCGACGTATGGGCCCGCAGGAACACCACCTGGCCGAGGCACTGTCCGGTCTCCGCGAGCAGCGAAGTCGACGGCGCGCGGTCGTAGCGCTCGTCAAGGGTATGTACCTGTTCGCGGAGCCGAGCCACGGTTACGAGATCAACGCTGCCGGGATGCTGTAAGACGTAGAGCAACCGCTCGTCAGAAGCGGTTTTTACTTCATCGCCTTTGGTAAGCAGTTCATCGAGCTGCTCGACCGATACTTGCAGGTAATGAGCAAGCTTCGGCCGTAGCCACGGTTGTGGACCAGTCTCAGTCTCACCGCTTTCCCATCGTCGGACGGTCGTCGAATCAACACCGAGTTGCTCCGCAAGTTTCTCCTGAGTGAAGCCTACTGTCTTGCGCCGCTGAGCGAGGCGATGCCGCTTAACCGCCATTCGATACCCCTCCTTGATCCCTTTGGTGCCATTTCCCCAGGTCAAACGCCTAAACGCCCGGTTGTCGCCCGGTTGTTGCCGGGAAAGGTCCCTGTATTCGGCCTGATACGGCCGGTTGGATGCAGGGTACGGCCGAGGCCGGCCTGGACAGCAAGGGAGGTAGAAGAGCCATGATCAGTCACCGGACGGTTCTCCCGGCTGCTGCCGCGAACTACCCGCTGACCATGGTGGACTTGCCGCATCTAGCCGTTAACCGTCATACCCACAGCTGTATCCCGACGATGCCAGGTTGCACCGCCAGGCACAGCAATGCATGACCCGGGGGATCTGATGGACGACAACAACGAAGCTCGGGCGATCCGTTCGGGCGTCTTGGTGTGCGCTGACCAGGCGGTGGTGAAGGTGGCCGGTGACCGCTGCGTTGGTGGACCTTCGCCGTACGGCACATCCGACAGTCTTGGAGTTGGGCAGGAATTTCTGGTGGGTGCTGAGCTGAGTATGTGGCTTGCGTTGCGGCGGATCCATGAAGGTGGTGTGGCACTTTTGGAGGAGTTTTATTACCACCATGGCCGTGCGGTGCCGCACTATCTTAATTCGCCGCTGACGGACCTTGTCGGGGCTGGGCATCTGACACTGGGCGAGGCCGGTCCGGACGCGGTGGGGATGCGAAAGGTCACGTTGACCGACCAGGGGCGGGAGTTGTATGCGGTGCTGTGTGGCAAGCGGGGTGTATGTCCCGGTTTCCCGGTGAGTGTGTGTACTGAGTGGGCTGCTCAGGAATGCGAAGAAAAAGAGGGGTACCAGGGTCGGAACGCGGCGGCGCGGTGTTGATGAGTTGGTTGATGCTGAGACCGGCAGCGCGCATCTGGTAAGCGATGACGCGGTGGTCGCCGGGCGGCATGCCGGACGTTACGTCGCGGTGTGTGGCGCGGTGGTGCTGGCCGCGAGTCTGACAGCTCCGATAACGAGGTTGTGCCGGTCGTGTGCGGAGTGGGTGCCACGCTGATGTCCGAGGTCACCGAATGGCTCGCGTTGCACCGGGCGCACGAGGGCAGTGTGACGAAGCTGGACACCGACTATTTCAAAGCGGGGCGGCCGATCGCTGTTTTCCTGGTTCCCCCGCTCGAGTGCCTGATCGAGAATGGGCTGCTGGCGCTGGGCAGGCCCGATCCACTCGGCTGGCAGCGGGTGTGTGTGTGACCCACAGCGGGCAGGTCAGGTATGTGGAGCTGTGCAGCACAGCTCTCCGGACAGGAATGGCGACCGATGGACCCGGATAGTCCAGATGTCGTGATGGCGAAACGGCTGCTCGATGACCTCAAGGTGCGTGGTTTTCAGTTCCAGCGGACCGCCCCCGGCGAGGACGGGCCGCTGATGGGATATTGCCTGGATCAGTGGGCTGCGGCCAGACTGGTGGTTTGTTGGTTGCCGCTGATATTGAGCCGCCATTGGGTTAACGGCGGCTCGCCCTGGTCGCACCACCACCGGTAGGCGTCGTCGATCTCGTCCCAGAGGTGGCGTGGGCCGTGCTGGCGGATCGGGTAGGGACCGCCGCAGCGGTCATACCGGGCGATGGCCCACGAGCCGGTGGTGTGGTCGGCGAACCACAGCTGGTGCTGGGGGCGAGTGCCGGTGGGTGGCCGGTGGCCCCACCGGCACGGGGTGATCCGGGTGCTGATGGCCCATCGCACATCGACTGTCGTGGCGACCAGCCATGGTGGGGTCGTGGTCTGGCTGATCTCAGCGTTGTCGTCCTGATCGGCGATGTCGACAGGGGGGAGGTCGGTGTCGGGAGGGCGCTGGGCACGCAGCGGCATGAATGCGACCTTGCTGACCGGGTGACCGGTGGCGGTACCCTCGGCGTGCACGCTGAACCGCACCAGCGCGCCGCCCCCGGCGTAGTCAGTGCGTACCGGCGTCACGATCACCCCGTTCGGCAGGGTCTGCGCAAGCCACTCGGTGGGCACGGCGCCCAGGCTGGCCGCTACCGTGGCGATCACCCGGTCATAGGGCGCATGCGCTGGACACCCGGCTGCGGCGTCCCCGACCACGGTGTGCACCGGGTAGCCGTTGGCCTGCAATGTCGCCTTCGCCGTAGCGGCCACTACGGGGTCGATCTCCACCGTGGTGACGCCCGTGGCACCGATCCGATGCGCGAGCAGGGCGGTGCTGTAGCCGGTCCCGGTCCCGAGCTCCAGCACCCGGTGCCCGCTGCGGACATCGAGGCAGTCCAGCATCTCGGCCACCACATCGGGATCCGAGGCCGAACTTGTTGCCCGTCTGCCAACGGCAGGCCAGACCGTGGCCCCGTCGTCGAACTGGGTCACCAGCGTGGTGTTGGCATAGACCGCGGCCCGCCACCGATCCGGGTGGCTGTGATAGTCCAGCGGCACATCGCGCTCGCCATCGCTGACCCAGATCCGGGCTGGGATGAACTGCTCCCGAGGCACCGCCAGGAACGGCTCCCGCCAGGATGCCGGCAACGCCTGCGCGGCCTCGAGCTCGGCCACCAACTGCTCAGTCGTCGTCATCAGGTGGTGGGACGTACTTGCTGGGACCGATGCTCTTGGCGGTGTCCTCGTGCACGTGGCCTTCACGCTCGGGGTCGTGCTTTCCCGGTCTGTCCTTGTCCTTATCTTTGTCCTCTTCTTTGTCTTCTTTGTCCTTGCCGCCACCCATCTCCCACGCCCCTTTCCCCAGCCTGGTGTGCCGCTGCGACGCAGCCACGGCATTCTCAGTCCACCTAGGATGCGCCCGAACTGTACCCTCACGCCGTCGTACCCCCCAGCACCTGAATCTTCCGAGTCCGGCGGATCGCTGCCTATCTCGCCGTCACAAACACACGGCGCAGGCGAACGGGGCGGCTATTTCCCCGCCGCGCGCAGTGCCCGGCTGACCAGCTCTCAACCTCGCATGCATCCTTTCGTTATTTGAAAATTATATTCAGCAGTAGTTGACTGGGTCACCTCAACCGACGAAAGGCCTGCCGTGATCGACGATGATCGTCCCCGGGGCGGGCCGCTGGACGGATCGCGCGGGGGCTCAGCAGGCCCGACGAATCTGAATCCTGGCCTGGCCACCTACCTGCTGACCCACCGCGACTTCATGGCTCCCGCCGTCGCGTCGCTGCACCTGCCCGCCGGGGCCCGGGTCCTCGACGCCGGTACCGGGGCCGGCGGAGCGCTGCCGGCGCTGGCCCGCGCCGCAACCGCCGTGGAGGGCATCGACCTCAACCCGGCTGTCGTCCCGATCGCTGCCGCGCACGCACAGCGGTCCGGGGTGGGCGAGCGCGTCACCGTCCGGGTCGGCGATCTCACCGAGGTGCTCACCGAGGCGAACGCAGATGAACCCTACGACGCGATCTGGGCCAGTGACGTCGTCTGGCCCGGAAACTTCGCCGACCCCACAGCCACAGTCGCCGACATGGCCGCCGCGCTACGTCCAGGCGGCGTAATCGCGCTGTTCTATAGCAATTACTACCGAGCCACGTTCCTGCCCGGCCACGGCCGGCTCGAGCGGCTGATCCTCGCCGCCTCGGAGCTGCGCTGGAAGCTGCCCGCTGATGGCCCGCGCCGCCACGACCGCTACCTGGCCTGGCTGCTCGGCGCCGGGTTCGTCGACGTGCGCCTGGCAGTGCTCCCCCGTATCGGATTCCCCGTTGATGCTGTCGTGCGTGCGTATCTGGAGTCGACCGTGTGGCCTGAGCACTTGGCGTCGGTGCGGGAGTGCGGGCACCTGGTCGGGCTCGGTCACGCCGACCTGGACGAGGTGCGCGTGTTGCTCACCCCGGACAGCGACCGTTACGTCCTTGATGAGCCGGGCTACCACGTCGTGCTCCCCGCGGTGCTCGCGTCGGGACGGCGAGCCCCCTGAGCGAGGTCGGACGGCTTCGCCACCTGCTCGCCGATTCCCACCCCGTCCGGCTCGACCTCCTCAGTGATCGAGATCGCCGACCGGTACACCCGACCTGATCCGGAGGAGATCAGTGACGATGCGCCGTGGTCAGCTCGATGGTGCGGTCGCACCAGTGTGCGGCGAGGGTCTGGTCCTGGGTGATCAGCAGTACCCCGAGGTCCTGGCCGCGCTGCTCCTCGGCGACCGTTTCCAGGAGCGCGGCCTGGGTCGAGACGTCCAGCATCGAGGTGGGTTCGTCGCAGATCAGGTACCTGGGCCGGGCGATGAGCGCCCGCGCCAGGCAGGCCCGCTGCAGCTGCCCCTCGGATACCTCGTGTGGGTAGCGCTCCCGCAGCTCGCCGGTGAGCCCGACCTGCTCGCAGCGCAGGGCGACCGCGGCCGCGAGTTCACCGGGTGGGGGGCGCCGGCGGCGGCCGCCGGAACACAGCGGTTCGGCCACCAGCTGGGCCAGGGTCAGGCGCGGGTCGGCGGCGGTGCGGGGCGATTGCCACAGCAGGGCCACCCGTTGTCGCACGGTCCGGGCCAGGCGCAGGCCGGCGTGGTGCACGGGTTCGCCGTCGAGTTCGACGTGGCCCGCGTCGGGGCGCTCCAGCAGGGCCAGCGCGCGGGCCAGGGTCGATTTGCCCGATCCGGACGGTCCGCGCAGTGCCACCCGTTCACCGGGGCGCAGGTCCATGCTCACCTGGCGCAGCACCTCGATGCGGGTCTGGCCGTGGCCGTACCCACGGCTCACCCTGTTCGCCACCAGCACCTCAGGCCACCTCTGCGCGGGAGGTCTCGTGCCGGACGCACCGCACGTGACCGTCGCTGATCGCCGTCAGCGCAGGCACCTCAGCGCGGCAGCGGTCCTGGACCAGGGCGCAACGCGCGGCGAACACGCAATGGCCGGGCAGCGCGGTCAGCTCCGGGGGCATGCCCGGGATCGGCCGCCCACCCCGCTCGGGACGCGCGTCGAGCAGCGCGGTGACGTAGGGGTGCGCCGGGGTCTCGAACAGCGCCTTGGTGGGCCGGCGTTCCAGCAGCTGGCTCGCGTAGAGCACGCTGGTGGTGCCCCCGAGCCGGCGCGCGAGGGTGAGGTCGTGAGTGATCACCAGCAGCGCGGCACCCCGTTCGGCGAGGCCGGTGAGGTGGCGCGCGGTGCGGTCGACCAGTTCGGCGTCCAGACCGGAGGTCGGCTCGTCGGCGATGACCACCTCGGGTGCGCCCACCAGCGCCAGGCTGCTGACGACGCGCTGCGCCATCCCGCCGGAGAGGTGGTGCGGGTAGCTGGCCCGGATCCGCTCGGGATCGAGGTCGAAGCCCGCCAGCGCCTGCGCCACCGTCGGCCACGCCGCGTCGCGTGCCACCCCACGAGCGCGGGCCAGCTCGATGAGCAGGGGACCCAGCCGGCGCACCGGATTGAGCGCGCTGGCCGGGCTCTGCGGGATGAACGCCAGGTGGCGGGCCCGTACCTCGCGCCAGCGGCGGGCGTCGGCGTCGGTGAGATCCTCGGTACCGAGGTGGCGCCGGCCCCGCAGGGTGACGTTGCGGGGCAGCAGGTCGAGCAGCGCGTGCGCCAGCACGCTCTTGCCGCTGCCGCTCTCGCCGATCACCACGTGCACCCGGCCCGGGTGCAGGTCCAGGTTGATGCCGGACAGCGCGGTGACGGGCCCGCGGCGGGTCGTGAACGTCACCGCGAGGTCGCGCACGGAGAACGCGGGTGCGCCCGCTGCCCCGTCGCTGCGCTCGCTCACAG
>JBOHHD010000813.1:0-2234 GCA_050700515.1 Pseudonocardiaceae bacterium | reverse complement strand
GCGTTGTGGTGCCGGGTAGTCCGGTGACCGGTATTCCTGCACCGGCGGCGTGGGGCGGTACGGCGAGTCCTGTGGCATCACTGATGATCCTCTCTCGTGGTGGAATTGCTGGTCCGGGGCTCAAGGGGTCGGCAGAGCATCCGGTTGACGTGCTCACCTGCTCTGCTCTGATCACCGGGCTCAGCGCGAGGGCATTCCTGGTGTTCTGCGGGCCCACCGCGGCGTCGGCCACGGTGGCCTGCAGGCGTGGTGGCGCCGGGTCATCGCCGTGCACTTCCGTCGGCGGGTAGCGCGACGATCGTCAGGTCAGCGACGTCGATCAGCGTGGTCATCCCGGTGGGAAAGGCCACGAACACCGCAGCGGGGTGCGGAAAGTAGCGCTGGTCCGGACCGACGACCAGGCCCGTCCCGTCGATCCACCGGTCCCGCCGCTGCGGACGGACCACGACCTGGCTGCCCAAGGGCGGGATCAGCACGCTCACCGCTTCGGCGGCGCCCAGCGCCGTTGCGCGTGCAACTCCCCGATCCCCGCCGCCAGCACCGAACAGAACTCCTGGGCCTGCCCCGGATCACCGAACGACGCGGTCCCGGACTGGGGCAACACCACGACGAGCTCACCGTCCTGGACCAGCACCGCACCTCGCACCTGACGTCCGGCCCCATCACGACACGCGAACCAATACTCCGACCCCTGCGCCATCCCGCACTCCTCACACCATTGACTTCGGATGAACACCGGCCAGGCCCACACACCCCACCGGGAGGGGGATGCCAGGTTGGGCGCGCAGGCCCGGCCGGTTCAACCCCGGACGCGGAGCCACTTCCCAACGCCGCGTCCGGGCGACTCTGCGGCTTTCCTTTCCCCGGGGCAGTCCGCTCCGGAGCAGCGCCCGGGGGTGGTCCTCCGGTGCCCGGGGTGGGTCACGGCGGAGCCGGGAGCGGGGGAGGGCTCCCGCCTCCGCCGTGACCTGATCCGGCCGTCCCGCCCTGAGGGGAGCAGGGTGGGACCGGAACGGCCGGAGCATTCGTGACGGTGTGTCCCCGCTCGTCGATCATCGGGTCGGCCCCCGTCCGCCTGTGGGTGGTCCGCACCGCCGCGCATCGTGCTCAATTCCTGGTAGCGGACTTTCCTATTCGGAGTGATCATGACTCGACGCAGTCCGTTGGGGTGATCGGAGTCGACCAGGTCGATCGCCTCGGTATCGGCCACTCGGCGCTGGGCTGCGGGCACAAAGGACGGCATTTTCCGGCTGTGATCGAGATACTGTGATCCCAGCATGGCCACCCCGCCCTGGCGCACCCGTCGCGACGTCGGCCAGTCCAGTAACTCCGGAGCGGTCGGTGCCTTACCTGTGGTGATCACGAGTGGTGGCCTCCCTTTGCTCCGCACAAGACGGGGTAGCGCCCCGAGCGCCGGTGCAAGGCGGCCGTCTCCACAGCGACCAGATGCAGTTCCTCGGTGCAGGTGTCCACCACCGACATCACCAGCGCGGCATCGGTCACCGGACGCCTCCGGGAGCCAGCCCGATGGCGCCCCCCCAAGGGACCCGCCCACTCCGCCGAAACCCTCCAGATACGCAATTACGCAACTCCCGACCCCCGAAGACCAGCACCACCGCACCCAGCACGACCCCCCAGACCCCCGCCCACACCGAAACCACACTCACCAGATCCGCCACAGGCACGCCGGCCACGGCCGGTCACAAAATAAAGGGGACAACGCGAAACATTCTCGCACATCAGTGACACTCACCCTCACCTCATCTTGATGGGTCATGCCCATCACCTCCACTTTTTGCTGTACGCGCACCAAAACAAGACCGACATAACCTTGCCTCACGCAACAGTTCTATCGCCATACCGCGCCAGTATCGTTTTATTGGTATCCATAACCCATGACAGTGCCCTCTTGGGTCTTGTCCGATTCCGCCCCATGGGGGATCTGTATATCTTGTCGTTACCGGGAAGCCCTTCGTCCGTTGGTGCCGGTTTCCCGTCTATTGCGGTCCATTCCTGTCATTATTTTCCTGCCGCATGATGACAAACTGTGGCTGGCTCGGTCAAGCGAGAAGAAGGGGGAGCCGGGCACACTTCGCACGACCAGAACGGTCAGCGGTGATGGTGGCGCTACTGTTGGAGGTGCTGGCATGGCACGTATTTTCGCAGCTGTTCGGTCACGCTCCCATCGCACCGAGCGATCATGAGATGTTATTACGAGATGGTATGAGTTGGGG
>JBOHHD010000812.1:0-5180 GCA_050700515.1 Pseudonocardiaceae bacterium | reverse complement strand
CCCCGGTGTCCCGGCCCGCTGCGCTGGCCGCCGGGCCGGCGCTGCCCGGCCATGGCTGGGGCCCCCGCGTGCCGCGTCGGCGGCTGGACGACTCCCCGGCGGCTCCGCTGAAGATCGCCTCCGGCTGCGACCGGCGCTGCGCCTTCTGCGCCATCCCCTCCTTCCGTGGCGCCTTCGTCTCCCGCCCGGCCGACGAGGTGGTGGCCGAGGCGGCCTGGCTGGCCGGCACGGGAGTGCGCGAGCTGGTGCTGGTCAGCGAGAACTCCACCTCCTACGGCAAGGACCTGGGCCGGCCCGGCGCGCTGGAGGACCTGCTGCGCAGGCTGGCCGAGGTGCCCGGCATCGTGCGCACCCGGGTGTCCTACCTGCAACCCGCCGAGACCCGGCCCGCGCTGGTGGCCGTGATCGCGGACACTCCCGGGGTGGCCGACTACTTCGACCTGTCCTTTCAGCATGCCAGCGAGCCGGTGTTGCGCCGGATGCGCCGATTCGGTTCCCGCGAATCGTTCCTGGCGTTGCTCGATCAGATCCGGCAACGGACGCCGAGGGCCGGGGCGCGCAGCAACGTGATCGTCGGATTCCCCGGTGAGACCGAGGCCGATGTCGTGGAGCTGGAGCGCTTCCTCACCGAGGCACGGCTGGATGCGGTGGGCGTGTTCGGCTACTCCGACGAGGAGGGCACCGAAGCAGCCGGCCTGCCGGGGCAGCATGACGAGCACACCATCGCCGCGCGGGTTGCGCGGGTCAGCGCGCTGGTCGAGCAGCTCACCACGCAACGGGCCGAGGAACGAGTGGGGGAGATGGTCGACGTGCTGGTGGAGACCGCCTTGGAAGCCGGGACCGATGCGGTGGGGCGAGCAGCGCATCAAGCTCCTGAGGTGGACGGCGAATGCGTGTTCACCGACCTCTTGGCCGAGTCGTTCGCGGTGGGCGACCTGGTACGTTGCCGGGTACTCGCGGCGCAGGGCGTCGACCTGATCGTCGAACCGATCGAACTGGTGGCTCCCCTGACCGTCCCGGTCGGCGGCGTGTAGTGGACCCGCCACCGCAGCCGGCGAGAGTTCCACTCTGGAACCCGGCCAATGTGCTGACCATGCTGCGGATGGTATTGGTGCCGGTGTTCCTGCTCGCGCTGTTCGCCGAGGACGGCACCGACCCGTTGTGGCGGTCGATCGCGGCGGCGGTCTTCGCGCTCGCCTCGCTGACCGACCGGCTGGACGGCGATCTGGCGCGTCGCCGCGGGCAGGTCACCAACTTCGGCAAGATCGCCGATCCGATTGCCGACAAAGCACTCACCGGGTCTGCGTTGGTGGGCCTGAGCCTGCTCGGTGAGCTGGCCTGGTGGATCACCTTGCTGATCGCCTTCCGCGAGCTGGGTGTCACCGCGCTGCGCTTCTGGGTGCTGCGCCACGGCGTGATCCCGGCGAGCCGGGGTGGGAAGGTCAAGGCATTTGCCCAGGCTGTTGCCATCGGGCTCTACGTGCTGCCATTGCCCCCCGCAGCGGATCCGGTGCTCTGGGTTGTCCTGGGCATCGCGCTGGTGCTCACCGTCGTCACCGGTGTGGACTACGTGGTGCGGGCGCTGCGGTTGCGCGCGGCAGGCGCGATCACGATGCCGTGAGCGCCGGGGAATACGACACTTCGATGTGGTGTTCACCCAGGGCGGACGCGTTCAGGTGCTGGGCATGGGTACCGTGGGGACGAGGTAGCCGGTGCCGTGTGCCGGCGGGACCGGGAGGGGTTGGCGATGATACTGCTGCGGGAAGCCATCGGCGAGCGGCTACGCCGGACGCGGACCACGCAGCGGCGCACGCTGCGCGAGGTCTCCCGGTCTGCTCAAGTCAGTTTGGGCTATCTGTCCGAGGTGGAGCGAGGTCGCAAGGAACCCTCCAGCGAGCTGCTCGCGGCGATCTGCGATGCGCTGGAGCTTCCACTGGATGAGTTGCTGCGCCGGGTGGCGGGGGACATCGGTCCGGTGCGCCTACCGGATCTGGTGCCGGCCGAGCTGGGCGGGCGGCAGGCAGAGCTGCGCATCGCGCCCACGCAGGCCGGGCGCACAGGCACCCCTCACGCCATGGTGGGAGCGGCCGCCTGACCCGGTCTCATCTGCTTCACGCCAAGTGCTTGCGCCAGCCGGGTGTCAGGGCTAACCCGGAGATCTCCCGGGTTCGGTAGAAAGCGCTGCCCCACACCTGACACGATGAAGCCAGCACGCGGCGCTCGTTGGTCCGACCGGACCGGCTGCGCGGCGAAAGGGTGAAGTCAGCACGAGGAGGCGGCGAAGGAGATGGCCAATCCGTTCGTGAAGGCCTGGAAGTACCTCATGGCAGCGTTCTCATCCAAGATCGATGAGCACGCGGATCCCAAGGTGCAGATCCAGCAGGCCATCGAGGACGCGCAGCGGCAGCACCAAGCCCTGTCCCAACAGGCCGCCGCCGTCATCGGTAACCAGCGTCAGCTGGAGATGAAACTGAACCGGCAGCTCGGCGAGATCGAGCGGCTGCAATCTTCGGCGCGCCAGGCGTTGGTACTCGCCGACGAGGCGCGGGTTAAGGGGGATGCGGTCAAGGCGCAGGAGTACGAGCGCACCGCGGAGACATTCGCCACCCAACTGGTGACCACCGAGCAGTCCGTCGAGGATCTCAAAACTCTGCACGACCAGTCCCTGCAGGCGGCGGGACAGGCCAAGCAGGCGGTCGAGCGCAATTCGATGGTGCTCCAGCAGAAGATCGCGGAGCGGACCAAGCTGCTCTCCCAGTTGGAGCAGGCGAAGATGCAGGAGCAGGTGTCCGCCTCGCTGCGTTCGATGACCGAGCTGGCCGCTCCGGGGAACACCCCCTCGCTCGACGAGGTGCGGGACAAGATCGAGCGTCGCTACGCCAATGCCATCGGTTCCGCCGAACTGGCGCAGAACTCAGTGCAGGGGCGGATGCTGGAGGTACAGCAATCGACGATCGACATGGCGGGGCACTCCCGGCTGGAACAGATTCGCGCCTCCATGCGCGGAGCGCCGATCGCTGGTGAGGTAACCGCCGGTCAACCCACCGCCCCGCAACCCGCTGCGGCGCCCCAGCAGCCGCAGGGTCAGCCGCAGCCGGGGCAGAGCTGATCGCGCGGGCGGACAAGCCTCGCTACGGCGGCTGGCCCCTCCGGATTCGTCGACCGGTCAGACACCCGCCTCTTTGGCGGGTTGGCGTCGCCTGAGCTGGGAGGTACGCAGCACTCTGGCCAGCAGCGCGTCGAAGGCCACGACCATCTCGTGGGCGCCAGGGGTGCCCCAGTGCTGGATCGGTAGGCATGCGCCTTGCGCGTGCTGTACCGCCGCCCGATCCGGCAGCACGGTGGGCAGCACCAGCGGTCCGAAGATCTCCCGGAGCTCATTGATGCGGTAGGAGTGTTCGTGCGAGCGAAGCCGTGCCCGATTGACGACCACGCCCAGCGGTTGGAGATCGGGATTGTGCTCGCGCTCCTTCTGCACCGCCTCGAAGGCGCGTTGCACGCCGGTGACCGCATAGATGGTCGGTTCGGTGACCAGTAAGGCACGATCCGCCGCTACCAGTGCGGAACGGGTGAGCTGGCCCAGCGAAGGGGGGCAGTCCAGCAGGACGAGCCGGTAGGGCGCCTCATCGTGCTCGGAGGAGTTGGTCAGCTGGGAGAGCGCCTGATCCAGCCCCCGCAGGCGGGTGACGTCCGGATCAGGTTGGTTGTGCGTCTCGACCTCCTCGGCGCCGACCAGCACATCCAGCTCGTCGCCCCAGGAACTGGGCGCGATGGCGTCCCAGATCACCGAGCGCACCGGGTCGGCCAGCACGTCGGCCAGGGTGAGGGGCGTGTCGCCGGGTTCCAAGGTGGCGGTGGAGTTGCCCTGCGGATCCAGGTCCACCACGAGGGTGCGGATCCTGCGCAGCAGGGCCGCCCCGGCGAGCCCGAGGACCACCGAGGTCTTGCCCACGCCACCTTTCAAGCTGAGCACCGCCACGCTTCGCACTTGTGCACCCTATTGGTGTCGCCACGGCGTCCCGCAGGAGTGTCCCGGCTGGACACCCCTCTAGGGTGCTGCGCATGCGAGCCCCTGCCGTTCACCGAGCGCTCGAAGCCGAGGTCGCCGCGGCCCGGCGACGGCTGGGAACCGCGCCCCGGGTGCTGGATGTCGGCGGTGGCAGCGGTGTCTGGGCGGTGCCGCTGGCTCGCTCCGGCTGCGCGGTGACGGTTGTCGACCCCAGCCCCAATGCCCTGGCCACCCTGCGCCGCAGAGCCACCGACGCCGGGGTGGCGCATCTGGTGAGTCCCGTACAGGGGGACGCCGACTCGTTGGCCGACGCCGTCGCAGCGGCCAGTGCCGATCTGGTGCTCGGCCACGGTGTGCTCGAGGTCGTTGAGGACACCGCGGTGGCGACCCGGGCGCTGGCCGAGGCGACCGCGGCCGGTGGCGTGGTGTCGATCCTGGTGGCCAACCGGTACGCGGCGGTGCTGGTGCGGGCACTGGCCGGTCGATTGACCGAGGCCCACCGCATACTCGACGAGCCGCACGGTCGGCTCGGCGTGGCCGATCCGCTGTTGCGGCGCTTCGACGTCGGCGGCCTCACCGCACTGCTGGCGGCCAGCGGCCTGGCCGTCGAGCTGGTCCAGGGCGACGGGGTGATCGCCGATCTCGTCCCCAGCGGTGTACTCGAGGTCCACCCGGGGGCCGCCGATCAGCTTGCCGAGCTGGAACTGTCCGCCGCGCTGCGGCCCCCCCTCCGTGACATCGCCAGCCGCCTGCACGCCCTGGCCCGTCGCCCGGGCTGAACGGGAGTGCGCCGTGGGTCGCAGCGCTGACTTGCCCCGACGGGAAGCGGCTGTCGGGCGTCCGGATGATCGCGGCTGCACCGTGCTGCACGTCGATATGGACGCCTTCTACGCGTCGGTCGAAATCCGGATGCGTCCGGAACTGGCCGGGCGGCCGGTCGTGGTGGCCGGGGGCAGCAATCCGGCGGGGGACCGCGGAGTCGTGCTCTCGGCCAGTTATGCGGCGCGGGCGTTCGGGGTGCGCTCGGCTATGCCGGTTGCGCGAGCCCGCCGGCTGTGTCCGGAGGCGGAGTTCGTGCGGCCGCACTTTCCCCGATACGCCGAGGTGTCGCGCGGTGTGCTGGCGCTGTTCCGCGAGATCACCCCGCTGGTCGAGCCGCTGAGTCTGGACG
>JBOHHD010000811.1:0-4765 GCA_050700515.1 Pseudonocardiaceae bacterium | reverse complement strand
GGACTGGCCGTGCAGATCCGCGCTGACCTCGGGCTCTCGGTGAGCCTGCTGGGCCTGGCCGGATCGATGTTCTTCGCCACCAGCGCCCTGATGGCTCGCCCCCTGGCCGCGGTCACCCAGCGAATCGGACCTACCCACGCGCTGCGACTCGCTGCGACCGGCAGCGGGGTGTGTCTCGCCGCGCTGGGCGCGGCGCCGTCCACCAGCTGGCTGTTGGTGGTCCTGTGCCTGGCCGGGATCCCGACGGCGCTGAGCCAGCCCGCGGCCAACGAACTGCTCATGGTCCGGGTACCGGAGCATCGGCGGGGTTTCGCCTTCGCGGTGAAGCAGTCCGCGATCCCGGTCTCCACCCTGCTCGCCGGGTTGGCTGTTCCCGGGGTGGCGCTGACCGTGGGCTGGCACTGGGCATTCCTGCTCGCCGGGGTCCTCGGGGTGCTGACTGCGCTCACCGTGCCCCGATCACCCCGTTGCCGTCCAGGACCGGTTGCGGCATCGAACGGCCGCTCGGCAGGGTTGCTGCTGCTGGCGTTGGCTGCGGTGATCGCGCTGGGGGCGGCCGCGGCCAACGCGATGGGTACCTTCGTGACGGTCAGTGCGGTCCATGTCGGTTATGGCGAGGCCGACGCCGGGCTGGTGCTGGCCGTGGGCTCTGCGGTTGGCCTCGCCATGCGCCTGGCCGCTGGAGTAGTCGCCGATCGGGCGCGACCCGATCTGCTGCTCATGGTCACCGCCATGCTCGGGCTGGGTGGGGTCGGGTACCTGCTGCTCGCGATGAACCACCCGGTGGCCTTCCTGGTCGGGCTCGTACTGGGGTTCGGTGCCGGCTGGGCCTGGCCCGGAGTGTTCAACTACGCCGTGGCGACCCGGTTCCCGGACCGGGTGGCCACCGCGACCTCGGTGACCCAGACCGGCGTCTACGTCGGCGCGGCGGGCGGTCCACTGCTGTTCGGGCTGGTGGCCGAACGTTCCCCCGCGGCGGCCTGGTTGCTGTGTGCTGCGCTCTCCGCACTGGCCACCGTGTCGTTGATGGTGGTGCGGGGGAGGAGTCGGTGATGCCCCGGGGACTGTTCGTCGGTTTGACCACTCTGGACCTGATCCAACGGATAGACCGCCGGCCGGGGGTGAACGAGAAAATCGTCGCCCTCCGCTCGGACATCGCCGCCGGGGGACCGGCCACTACCGCAGCCGTCACCTTTCACGCCCTCAGCGGGCACAGCGTAATGCTGTCCGCGCTGGGCCCTGGTCCGGTCGGCCGACTGGCGGCGGAGGAGTTGGCGCGCTCCGGGGTGCGCGTCGTGGACAGCTGGGCAACCGGTGCCGACGTCAGCATCTCGGCGATCACCGTGCTGGAGAGCACGGGGGAGCGGTCGGTGGTGTCCCGTAACGCCGAGGATGTGGTCGTGGCGGTACCGCCCGATCTGGCCGGACTGGTTCGTGCGGCGGACGTCGTCCTGATGGATGGGCATCACCCTGAGCTGGCCATGGCCGCTGCTCAGGAAGCCTGGACCGCCGGGGTCCCGGTCGTGCTGGACTGCGGCAGCGCCAAGCCGGTGTATGCCGATCTCCTGCCACTCGCCGATGCAGCGGTGTGCTCGGCCGGATTCACCACCGGAGGCCTTACCGGTTTCGCCGCGGTCTCCGCCGCGCTGCTGGCTGAGGGCGCCCACCTGGTGGCGATGACTGCCGACGCCGAGCCGGTGCGCTGGCGGACCCGGGACGCTACCGGCATTGTCGAGGTTCCGGTGGTGGATGTCCACGACACCCTGGGCGCTGGTGACGTGCTGCACGGAGCGGTCGCGTTCGCTCGGGCGTGCGGGGTGGCCGACCCCGAACGTCTCCTGGGCTTCGGGGTCGCGGTGGCCTCGCTGAGGGTGCAACATATCGGCCCGCGGACATGGCTGGACGATACGCGACTGGCGGCATGGGAGAATATCATCTCGGACTGACACCGATCATTGACAGAAGCCACCCCACAGTTGCTTCGCGCAGGAGATCACGCACATTGTCTGAGAAAAACGAACATACAGAAGCTTCCCCCTATGGAGATCGCCACAGCCTGCGAGCTGACTGCGTGCACTGTTTTGCGCTGTGCTGTGTCGCGCCGGCCTTCTCGGCCTCGACGGACTTCGCGATCGACAAGAAAGCCGGACAAGCCTGTCTCCATCTGCAATCAGATTTCCGCTGTGGTATTCACTCACGCCTCAGACAGCGGGGATTTGCGGGATGCACCGTTTACGACTGCTTCGGCGCGGGACAAAAGGTCGCCCAGGTCACCTTCGGCGGGCAGGACTGGCGGCGGGCCCCGCGAACCGCACGGCAGATGTTCGCAGTGTTCCCTATCATGCGGCAGCTCCATGAGCTGCTCTGGTATCTGATCGAAGCACTGACGCTGCTCCCGGCCCGCCCGCTGCACGAGGAGCTCGGCCGCGCCCTAAAGGAGACCGAAAACCTCACTCACCACAGCCCCGACTCTCTCCTCGAACTGGACATGACGGCACACCGCCAAGAGGTCAACGCCCTTTTGCTGCGCACGAGCGAACTCGTGCGAGCCGAAGTCCAACAGCAGAGGCGGGAACACCGGGGAGCCGACCTCATCGGGGCCAAGCTCAAAGGCGCCGATCTGAGAGGTGCCAACTTGAGAGGGGCATACCTCATCGGAACTGATCTCAGAGGAGCCGACCTGCGAATGGCCGACCTCATCGGGGCCGACTTCAGAAATGCCGATCTCCGAGGTGCCGACCTCACCGGAAGTATCTTCCTCACCCAGTCCCAGCTCGACGCAGCGAGGGGCGATACCGACACGAAGTTTCCGCCGGCGCTCACTCGCCCCACGCACTGGTAGCGGTCCACAGCTTCCTCTCACCCGTCGCGGTGGGGGGGTGAGGACCTCAACTGACATAATGTCGATTATCGGATCGTCAGGGGAGTAGCGATTGCGGCCCATTCTCGCCGCAGCGCGCCAACCGACCAGCGGGGCCGTAGGCTCAGCGGTGGCGTGCCGGGAAGTCTGGTCGGCGATCTCGTCGTCGACCCCTGCGAAGGAATCCCATGAGCACGCCACCCGGCCGACTTGCTCTTCGCCTGTTCGGTCGGGGCAGCTGGCCCGAGGTCAGCCGGATCGGCGACATCCTGCGTACCGAGACCGTCGGCGGCGCCCTGCTGGTCGGTGCCGCGATCCTCGCGCTCGCCTGGGCGAATTCCCCCTGGGCCGACGCCTACGCCGCGCTGAGCGGTCTGCGGATCGGCCCCGCCGCGCTGCACCTGAATCTGACCCTGGCCCAGTGGGCCACCGACGGGCTCCTAGCGATCTTCTTCTTCGTCGCCGGACTGGAACTCAAACGGGAGTTCGTGGTCGGGGACCTGCGTGACCCTCGACACGCCGCGTTGCCAGTCGCCGCCGCTGTCGGTGGCATGGCCGTCCCCGCGTTGATCTATCTAGCCGTCAACGCCGGTACCGGTGGGGGAACAGCGGCAGGGTGGGCGATTCCGACCGCCACCGACATCGCCTTCGCCCTCGCCGTGCTCGCCGTGATCGGCGCCCACCTGCCCGCGGCCCTGCGGATCTTCCTGCTCACCCTCGCCGTGGTCGACGACCTCCTCGCGATCACGATCATCGCTGCCTTCTACACCCACTCCCTGCAGCTACTGCCCCTCGTGCTGGTGGTGATTCCGCTGGGGCTGTTCGCATTGCTGGTGCAGCGCCGGGTCCGGTCATGGTGGCTGCTGCTGCCCCTGGCCGCAGCCACCTGGGTGCTGGTTCACGAGTCCGGCGTGCATGCCACCGTGGCCGGGGTGCTGCTCGGCTTCACCGTTCCGGTGATCCGCCGCGCCGACGGCCCCGGCCGTGGGTTGGCCGAACACTTCGAACATCGCTTCCGACCACTCTCGGCTGGCGTCGCGGTACCGGTGTTCGCGTTCTTCGCCGCCGGAGTGTCGGTAACCGGTGCCGGCGGGCTCGGCGCGAGCCTTACCGACACCGTCACGGTGGGCATCATCACCGGCCTCCTCGTCGGCAAACCGGTGGGGGTACTCGGCGCGACCTGGGCCGTGCAGCGATTCACCCGGGCCCAACTCGCCGAGGGCCTGTCCTGGTGGGACGTGCTCGGGCTGGCCCTGCTCGCCGGAATCGGGTTCACCGTTTCCCTGCTCATCGGAGAGCTCGCGTTCGGCACCGGCACCGAACGCGACGACCACGCCAAGATCGGCATCCTGCTCGGCTCCCTGCTCTCCGCCCTCCTGGCCACCATCGTGCTCCGGATCCGCAACCACCACTACCGGCGGATCTGCGCCGAGGAGGAACGCGACGCCGACGCTGACGGCGTGCCCGACGTCTACCAGGACCGACATCTATCAGACTGAGTCGCCCACGACTGAGTTCGCGTCAATCTCGGGCGCCGTGCTCACCGTCTGCGGGTGAGTCACCAGGAGACGGTGGCGGCATCCTGGGATTTGAGCACGGCCTGCACCGAGGACACCTTCCACTGCGCTCCCCCCCGGGCGGTGGGCGCCCCGTCAGCGGTGAGCCCTTCAGCGATCACCCGCAGGGCGCGGCCCTCGGCTCGTTCGGCCACGATGCGCGCGACCACATCCTGAGGCAGCACACTGGGGCGCCCGAGTCGCACCCCGGCCGCCCGTTTCGCGGCCAGGCCCTCCCGGGTGCGCTGCCCGATGAGGCGCCGCTCATACTGCGCCGCGGACGCGATCATGTTCGCGGTCAGCTCCCCGGTCGCGGTGCTGGTGTCGCCGAGATCGAGCAGCACCAGCC
>JBOHHD010000810.1:0-17607 GCA_050700515.1 Pseudonocardiaceae bacterium | reverse complement strand
GCGGAGACCGTTCTGCTCGGATTGGGGCGGGGCTCCGGGCCACGCTCGGTGGCCGGGATGCGCGAACTGGACCCCCCTTGGGGCCGGCCGCTGCTGAGCGTTCGCCGGGCCGCGACCGTCGCCGCCTGCGCCGGGCTGGGTCTCACCCCGTGGGCCGACCCGCACAATGCCGACCCCCGGTTCCGCCGGGTCCGGTTGCGTACCGAGGTGCTGCCGCTGCTGGAGGACGTGCTGGGCGGCGGGGTGGCGCAGGCACTGGCCCGCACTGCCGCGCAATTGCGGGAGGACCTCGATCTGCTGGACGCCCACGCTCACGCCCTGCTGTCCGCCGCCGGGACAGGTCCGGCGCAGACGGCCGCCGCGGTGGCGGGCACAGTCCTTACGGTCGAGGTGTTGCAGGCGGCGCCTGCGCCTGTTCGGCGCCGGGCCCTCCGCCGTTGGCTGCTCGACGCCGGGGTGCCCGAGCTCACCGATGCCCACTTGCGGGCTGCTGACGACCTGATCGGTAGGTGGTCGGGTCAGGGCGCCGTATGGTTGCCTGGTGATGCGCGGGTGTACCGAGCACATGGCAGGCTACATCTCTCTTGAGTCACGCCCCTCAAGAGTCATCCCCGAGCCATCACCCAGTTGCCGACGACACCCGAGGAGGGGGATACCGGCTGTGTATTCCGGCCACATCGCCTCCGTGCTCGTCACTGCGGAGCAGATCCAGCACCGCACTGCGGAACTCGCCGAGGAGGTCGCTGCGGACTTCCGAGGAAGTCGGGACCTGCTACTGGTCGGTGTGCTCAAGGGCGCGGTGATGTTCATGACGGATTTCGCTCGGGCGTTGCCCATCCCGGTACAGCTGGAATTCATGGCGGTGGCCTCGTACGGTTCGGCGACCTCGTCCTCGGGTGTGGTGCGGATCCTCAAGGATCTGGACCGGGACATCGCGGGCCGGGACGTGATCATCGTGGAAGACATCCTGGACTCGGGGCTGACATTGTCCTGGTTGCTCAAGAACTTGGCCGCGCGCCGTCCCGCATCGCTGGAGGTATGTACCTTGCTCCGCAAGCCGGACGCGGTCAAAGTCGATGTGGCAGTGCGCTACGTCGGTTTCGACATCCCCAACGAGTTCGTCGTCGGCTACGGGCTGGACTATGCGGAGCGTTACCGCGATCTACCCTACATCGGCACTCTCGACCCCAAAATCTACGCCAACTAGCCCACTCCGCCCGCGTGTCCACACATCCTGCACGCTGTGTCTGCTCGCCGTGCACGGCTTCCGACCCCGGCTGCGATGCAGGTGGAACACTCAGGCGGGTATCGCCGTTGAGGGGAGGAGCCGGCTGCGTTCTCCCCGGGGTTCTCCCGGGGTCGACACACCGGCAGGCCCGGTAGGCTGGACGAAACCGGCATTGTTCTGCTGTCCTGCGATGGTGGGGCACCACCACGCGACATCATGCTCAGGAGGGTCGAGGCCGTCGAGGGCCGTAGCCGAATGGACCGCAAGAAGCTGCTCCGCAACCCGCTGCTGTGGGTCGTCGCTGTGCTGGTGCTCTACTTGGCCTTCAGTGTGCTGCTCGACGACACCCGCGGCTACACCGACATCCCCACTTCACAGGCGCTGGAGCAACTCAGCGCGCGCAATGTCACCGAGGCCACCCTCGAAGACAAGGAGCAGCAGCTCCGACTCACGCTGAACCGACCCGTGGACGGCATCGAGGGCACCCAGGTACTCACTCAGTACCCTGCCGAGAGCAGTGATGAGATCACCGCTGCGTTGCGTGAGGCCCAGATCCCCGACGGTTGGGATACCAAGGTCACCCAGCAGTCCCTGCTCTTCCAGATTCTGATCTACCTCATCCCGCTGGGTTTGGTCCTGCTACTGCTGCTCTGGATGATGAACAATGCCCAGGGCGGCGGGAACCGGGTACTCAATTTCGGTAAGTCCAAGGCAAAACAGCTGTCCAAGGACATGCCCAAGACCACCTTCTCCGATGTCGCCGGCGCCGACGAGGCCGTAGAGGAACTGGAGGAGATCAAAGACTTCCTGGCCAACCCCGCTCGGTATCAATCCCTCGGCGCCAGAATTCCCAAGGGCGTACTGCTCTACGGGCCGCCCGGCACCGGTAAGACCCTGTTGGCCCGTGCGGTGGCCGGCGAGGCAGCCGTGCCGTTCTACTCGATTTCCGGTTCGGATTTCGTGGAGATGTTCGTCGGTGTCGGTGCCTCCCGGGTACGCGATTTGTTCGAGCAGGCCAAGCAGAACGCTCCGTGCATCATCTTCGTCGACGAGATCGATGCGGTGGGCAGGCAGCGTGGCGCCGGACTCGGTGGTGGCCACGACGAGCGCGAGCAGACGCTCAACCAGTTGTTGGTCGAGATGGACGGTTTCGACGCCCGGGGCGGCATCATTCTCATCGCCGCGACCAACCGACCGGACATTCTCGACCCGGCATTGCTGCGGCCTGGGCGATTCGACCGCCAGATACCGGTCGCCGCCCCCGATATCCGCGGCCGCCGGGCGATCCTGGAGGTGCACTCCAAGGGCAAGCCACTGGCTGCCGGCGTCGACCTCGACGGACTGGCCAAGCGTACGGTCGGCTTCTCCGGTGCCGATCTGGCCAACGTCATCAACGAGGCCGCGTTGCTGACCGCGCGGGAGGACGGGCGGCTGATCAACGGTGCCGCGCTGGAAGAGGCGGTCGACCGGGTGATCGGCGGTCCCCGGCGGAAGAGCCGGATCATCTCCGAGCAGGAAAAGAAGATCACCGCCTATCATGAGGGCGGTCACGCACTGGCGGCCTGGGCGATGCCGGACATCGACCCGGTGTACAAGCTGACGATCTTGCCCCGGGGTCGTACCGGCGGCCACGCCCTGGTCGTACCCGAGGACGACAAGGAGTTGATGACCCGGTCGGAGATGATCGCCCGGCTGGTCTTCGCGTTGGGCGGACGTTCGGCGGAGGAACTGGTCTTCCACGAGCCGACCACCGGGGCGTCATCGGATATCGAGCAGGCCACCAAGATCGCCAGAGCGATGGTCACCGAGTACGGCATGAGCGCGCGACTCGGCGCCGTGAAGTACGGCCAGGAGCAGGGCGATCCATTCCTCGGACGCTCCGCGGGTCGCCAGGCCGACTACTCCCTCGAGGTCGCGCACGAGATCGACGAAGAGGTTCGCGCGCTCATCGAGGCCGCGCACACCGAGGCATGGGAGATCCTCAACACCTACCGTGACATTCTGGATGTCCTGGTCGTCGAACTGCTGGAGCGGGAGACCCTCCAGCGCAAGGATCTGGAGCGGATCTTCAACCAGGTGGAGAAGCGGCCGCGGATCACCGCATTCAACGACTTCGGCGGACGCACGCCGTCGGACAAACCGCCGATCAAAACGGCTGGGGAGCTGGCCAAGGAACGTGGTGAGCCGTGGCCCCCGGCTCAGGCCGAACCACAGCCCACCCCGGTAGGGGTGGCGCATGGCGCCGGCGACCTGCCCGGTGGCCCGCCGCACGAGGGCACCGGTGGCCATCCCGGCCCCAATGGCACCGGCCCGTACCCCCCGGTCTACTCCCCTGCCGGGGAAGCCAACGGAATACCCGCCGGGCATCCGAGACCAGTGCCCCAACAGGGCGGCCCCGCCGCCCAGCCCCGGTCGCCCCAGACCCGCCAATTTCCACCCTCTCAGCACGGCCCGGGCCGCCCACAACAGGGGCAGGGAACAGGAGGAGGACAGCCCCACTATGCAGGTCCACCTCAGCACGGTCCGCCTAACTACGGCGCCCCGCCCGGTTGGCGTCCGGCCACCGAGTTACCGGGCCCGGTATGGCAACCTCCGCGCCATGGCGGCCATCCGCAGCAGTCCGAGCCGCCTCGCTCTCCCGAACCCTCCGGGGAGCCCGGCAGAGATCAATCGACCCGGGACCAGCCGACCACCTGGTTCGGTCAGGATGACGGCGAGGCCGGCGGATCCCCTCCCTCGGAGCCTGGACATCCGGATCGGGCGTGAGGCCGGTCCGGTCCTTCGATCGATCCCGAGCCGAGGCAGCGGTGCGGGAGCTGTTGATCGCCTGTGGGGAGGATCCCGAACGTGAGGGTCTGCGAGATACTCCGAAGCGGGTTGCGCGGGCCTATCAGGAGATGTTCGCGGGTTTGTTCATCGACCCGGATGTGGTGCTGGAACGGACTTTCGACGAAGGGCATGACGAGCTCGTCCTCGTCAAGGACATTCCGATGTACAGCCAATGTGAGCATCACCTGGTGCCGTTTCACGGCATGGCACACGTCGGGTACATCCCGAACGCAGAGGGCCGGGTGACCGGACTTTCCAAGTTGGCCCGGTTGGTCGACCTGTATGCCAAGCGCCCGCAGGTGCAGGAGCGGCTCACCTCGCAGATCGCCAACGCGCTGATGCGCAGGTTGGAGCCGCGCGGGGTGATCGTGGTGATCGAAGCCGAGCATCTGTGCATGGCGATGAGAGGCATCCGCAAGCCGGGGTCGATCACCACCACCTCGGCGGTGCGCGGGCTGTTCAAGACCAGTGCCTCCTCGCGCAGCGAGGTACTGGAACTGATGATGAGGCGGAGATGATCGTGCATCCCGCGTTGCCCGATCCCGGCCACTGCGTGGTGATGGGCATCCTCAACGTCACGCCCGACTCGTTCAGCGACGGCGGGCGGTTTCTCGATCGCGATGATGCCGTGGCCCATGGCGTGGCCCTGCACGAACAGGGGGCCGACCTCGTCGACGTCGGGGGTGAGTCCACGCGTCCCGGGGCGCACCGGGTGGACGCCGAAACCGAGATCGCCCGAGTCCTGCCGGTGCTGCGTGAGCTGACCGCCCATGGGGTGCCCTGCAGCGTGGATACCACCCGTGCCCGGGTCGCCGAGGTGGCGTTGGAGGCAGGCGCGATCCTCGTCAACGATGTGTCCGGCGGTCTCGCCGATCCGGCGATGGCGTCCACGATGGCGCGCTGCCGAGCGCCCTGGATCCTGATGCACTGGCGTGGGCACAGCAACCGGATGGACGAGCTGGCCGACTATCACGACGTCGTCGCCGAGGTGCGCGCCGAGCTGGTGGCCCGGGTGGACGCCGCGGTGTTCGCCGGGGTGGACCCAGCGGCGCTGGTTCTGGATCCCGGCCTGGGCTTCGCCAAGAAAGCGGTGCACAACTGGGTGTTGCTCCACCACCTCGACGCGCTCGCCGAACTGGGGTTCCCGCTGCTGATCGGGGCATCCCGCAAGCGCTTTCTGGGTGCCCTGCTCGGCCAGGCTGACGGTGGTTCCCCGGGGCAGATCCGGCGACGCGATACGGCCACTGCCGCGGTGTCTGCGTTGGCCGCCGCTGCGGGTGCGTGGGGAGTTCGGGTGCACGACGCGGCGGGTTCGCACGATGCCGTCGCGGTGGCCACCGCCTGGCGGCTTGCCGCGTCGAAGAGCAGCCGTGCCGCAGGTCCGCGATGAACGACCGGATCACTCTCACCGGGCTGCGGGTGCACGGCAGACACGGGGTGCACGAGCACGAGCGGGCGCAGGGGCAGGAGTTCGTCGTTGACGCGACGGTCTGGCTGGACCTCGGTCCCGCCGCGGCCACCGATGAGCTGTCCGCCACCCTGGACTACAGCGCATTGGCCCAGCTTGCCGCCCGCATCGTCGGGGCAGATCCCTGCAACCTGATCGAGACGGTGGCCGCGCGGATCGCCAGCGGCGTCCTGGCCGATCAGCGGGTGCAGGCGGTCGAGGTGACCGTGCACAAGCCCGCCGCGCCGATCCCGTTGAACTTCACCGACGTCGCAGTCACCACCCGGCGGTGCCGATGAGTGCGGCGGTGCTGTCGATCGGATCGAACCTGGGTGATCGGCTGGCGCACCTGCGAGGCTGCGTCACCATGTTGGGCAACGGCGTGCGCGCGGCGTCGCCGGTGTATTCGACCGTGCCGTGGGGGGCCACCGAGCGTGTGGCCGAGCAGGACGATTTCCTCAACGCCGTGTTGCTGGTCGACGATCCAGATGCTGATGGGTGGGAGTGGCTGCGCCGTGGCCGGCGCTGTGAGGCGGCCGCTCAGCGAACCCGCGAGGTCCGGTGGGGGCCGCGTACCCTGGACGTGGATGTGATCGACGTGGAGCTCACTCAACAGGATGATCCGCACCTGACGTTGCCGCACCCACGCGCGCACCAACGTGCTTTCGTGCTCGTTCCCTGGCTGGATGTGGCTCCCCGGGCGGTGCTGCCCGGGCACGGCCCAGTGGCTGATCTGGTCGCCGCGTTGCCCGCGGAGCAGCTGCGTGATGTGCAGCGGCGAGATGATCTAACATGGTATCCATCGGGGACGCCATGACCTTCACCCGAGCCCGTGATCTGGTGGCCGCGGGCGCTGTCGCGGCGGTGTTGGTGAACCTGTTGGTTCGGCTGTCGTACAGCGAGCTGCCCCCGCTGCCGACACTGGCCGGCACTACCCTGCTCGCCATTGCGGCGGTCGAGGTGGTGCTGGGCGTGACGCTGCGAGCTCGGATCCAACGCAGGCCGGGCGCCCCGCCGGTGCAGGCGCTCACCGCGGCGAAGGCGGTGGTGCTGGCCAAGGCATCGTCGTTGGCAGGCGCCATCACAGTCGGTGCCTGGGCGGGGGTGCTGATCCACGTGTTGCCCCAGCGCGGGCGGGTGCTCGACGCCGCATCGGACACCGTGACCGCATCGGTCGGGATGCTCTGCGCGGGAGCACTCGTGGCTGCCGGGCTATGGCTGGAGTACTGCTGCCGGACCCCGGACTTTCCGGATGAACACCGTCGCGACGACCACCTGACCGAGGGCCGCCAGTCCGACGATGTCTAGTGTGGAGCCGCAGGAACTCTACAGCAGTTTGGGCTGCCGGGTACCGTGTGCGCCATGACCGGCCCCAAGCCTCGGATACGGTATGAGACTGGCCGGGTTCTGATCCTCAGCAGCGTCGTGTTGGCGGTGCTGGCGGCAGCCGCTTTAGCTCTCGGCACCGATGATGTTCGGCTACTACGGCTGGGTATCGTCGCGGCGCTGTGGGCGACGCTGCTCGGAACCTTCGCGGCTGTGCGGATCCGGCGAGAGGCCAGTTCGAGCGCTGATCGGGCCGACGAACTTCGCGTGGTCTACCAGCTCGAGCTGGATCGCGAGATCGCTGCCCGGCGGGAACACGAGCTGAGGGTGGAGCGCGAGCTGCGCGAGCAGGTCGAGCTGCGCGAGCAGCGTGAGATCACCGCGCTGCGTGCTGAGCTGGCGGCGCTGCGCGACACCCTGCGCAACCTGCTGGGCGGGGATGTGCTGGTGGAGCGGGTTGCGCTACGCGCCGAATCCACCCGCCTGCGCCCCATTTCGGACCGCTCCCGGCCGGGCGTCGACGGCCCCGGCAGAATACCCGCAGCCCAGACTGCGCCCAGGAGCTCGCCCAGTCTTCTCTCCGCTGAGCCGGTGGCCCGCGGTGCCCGTCCGAACGGGCGTGACTCCTGGGAGACGGGCCGGTCGGACCTCCCCAACATTCCTCACGTCCCGGACGCCCCGGATATCTACGCCCAAACGGCCGCTGAGCTGAACGGAGACACGGCGAACCACAGGTGGAGTCCTGCGGTGTCCCCGGTGCCGTCCTGGCGATCAGCGCTCGACCAGGGTCCGCCGGAAGGCCCGCCCACGCAGGAGGTACCGAGCTCGGTGAACCGGCAGGTGCCCCAGGGAGGTCGGCATAGCCGACCGAGCGTGCCCAGATACGGGAATTCCCCGTCCTCCGCGCGCGAGGCAAACGGCAACGGGTCCCCCGATCGCCGGCCGGTGAACGAGCTCTTGGCCTCCTATGGCGACGGCATCGCCCCACGGCGCCGACACGGGCGCAGGGACGACTGAGCGTGCCATGAGTACCCACCAGTCGTGGGGGCGCCAGCACAATCGGCGGGTGCTGCTTCCGGTACTCGGTTTGGTCGTGCTGGCGGTTCCGGCCCTGATCGTGCTGGGTTTTCTGAGCACCACCATCGGTAGTGCCGCAGTATTGGTAGGTACGTTCGCGGCGGTGCTGCCGGTGGTGCTGGTGGTGGCGGCTTTCCTGTGGGTGGACCGGTGGGAGCCTGAGCCGTCCGGGTTGCTGCTCGCCGCGTTCCTGTGGGGCGCGGGGGTCTGTGCACTCGGCGCCGGCATCGTCAACGACACGGTGGTGGTGCTCGGTGAGCAGATACTGGGGGCGGGCAGCGGCGACCAGGTGGGAGCGCTGGTCTCGGCCCCGATCGTCGAGGAGGCATTCAAGGGCGCCTTCCTGCTCGGCCTGATGTGGTGGCGGCACCGAGAGTTCGACGGCGTCGTGGACGGGATCGTCTATGCGGGGCTGGTCGCCGCGGGTTTCGCGTTCACCGAGAACATTCTCTACTTCGGACGCGCGTTCGCCACTGATGGGCTGGCCGGTGAGCAGGGTGGTGTCATCGGCGTCTTTCTCCTTCGCGGGGTGCTCTCACCCTTCGCCCATCCGGTGTTCACCGTGATGATCGGGATCGCTGTGGGGGTGGCGGTGCACCGTCGTAGTCCGACCCTGATGGTGGTTCTGCCCTTGGTCGGCTATCTGGGGGCGGTGTTGCTGCACGGGTTGTGGAATGCCTCCGCAGGGTTCGGCTTCTTGATCGTCGTCTACGTTGTGATCATGCTGCCCTTGTTCACCGGGCTGATCGGGCTGGTGGTCTGGCAGCGTCGCCGGGAACAACGAGTGGTCGCTGCACAACTGCCGGGATTCGCGACCGCAGGGTGGATCGCCCCCAGTGAGGTCGCGTTGCTGGCCAGTCTGGCAGGTCGGCGGGGTTGGCTCGCCGCGGTCCGTAGTCGAGCCGGTGATCAGGCCGCTGAGGCGGTCCGTGACTACCAGAACGCGGTCACCGAACTGGCCTTTCTCCGGGACCGGATGCGGCGCGGCGCGGTCGGCGCGGAGGCCGGCCGATGGCATCACGAGACTCTCGCCACAATGCTGGCTGCCCGAATGCGCGCGGTACGTGCCCCCCAGGGGATGAGCGCGGCCTGGCGATCGTCGCCTCCACCAGGTTGGCAGCCGCCGCCCCCGGCCCCTGCACCCACGCCGACCGCCGGATCCGCCCTGCCCCAACCACCCGGGCAGCCGGGTTACTATGTCGCTCCACCGGGGCAGCCTCCGGGTCGAGCAGGTTAGGCGTTGCTGTCGGGAGCCGGGGCATTGATGCCGCGACGGAGCCGCTGTGGTGAAGCCGCTCACCCACAGCGGCGCGAACTGCACTTTCGGCGTTAATCTGCGCACACGGAAGTCCGGTACCCGCTGGCGATGGTGGGACTGGAACGGCTGGAGGACGGCGATGGCGACGATGCCTCGGTCGGGGGCGTCCGCTGCACGGGATGTGGCCGGTCGCCCGGCTCGATTGGCTGTGGGCGTGGTGTCGGCCGGGCGGGTGGGGTCGGTACTCGGCGCGGCCCTTGCCCGCGCCGGGCACGTGGTCGTCGCAGCCAGTGCCGTGTCCCGGGCATCTCTGCGTCGGGCAGCAGACCTGTTGCCCGGCGCCCCTGTGCTGCCCCCCGACGACGTCGTGCGCCGAGCCGACCTTGTGCTGCTCGCTGTCCCGGACGACGTGCTGCCCGGGCTGGTTTCCGGGCTCGCTGCCACCGGGACGTTCCGGGCCGGGCAGATCGCGGTGCATTCCTGTGGCTCCCGGGGAGTGGATGTGCTCGAACCGGCCACCGCTGTGGGCGTGCTCCCGCTCGCTTTGCATCCCGCGATGACCTTCACCGGGCGCTGGGAGGACGTCGCGCGGCTGAGCACGGCCTGCATCGGCGTCACTGTCGCCGACGAGATCGGTTGGAGCGTGGGGGAGGCACTGGTGCTGGAGATGGGCGCCGAGCCGGTGCGAGTTCCGCCGGAGTCGCGACCCCTGTACCACGCTGCACTGGCACACGGCGCAAATCACTTGGCCACCCTCGTCCGGGACGCGGTGGACACACTGGAACGGGCCGGTGTCATGCCTGCCGAGCGGCTCCTCGGTCCGCTGTTGGAGGCGGCGCTGGACAATACGCTCCGTCATGGTGACCGCGCCCTGACCGGTCCGGTGGCCCGAGGTGACGTCGAAACCTTGCGGCTGCACTTGCGGGTGCTCGTCGAATCAGCCCCGGAGTTGCTTGCTTCCTATTGCGCGCAGGCCGGCCGGACCGCGAAGCGCGCGGAGACGGCCGGGCTGATCTCACCAGCGGTCGCAGCCAGGATCAGGGACACCCTGGAGCAGAACTCATGACCGGCTTCACTCCCGGCGAGCTGACCGTCCACGAGGATCCCGCGACGCTGTCCGAAGTGACCTGTGCACTGCGCCGCAGTGACGCTGAGGTGCTACTGGTCCCGACGATGGGAGCGTTGCACGCCGGGCACCGTGAGCTGATCCGGACCGCCTGCCGCACGCCGGGCGCGGTCACTGTGGTGTCGATCTTCGTCAATCCGCTGCAGTTCGGACCGCACGAGGACCTGGCCCGCTACCCTCGCCGGTTCGAGGCCGACCTGGCGATGTGCCGAGAGGAAGGCGTCGAGCTGGTATTCGCGCCGGGAGTGGAGGCGATGTACCCGCCAGGATCGGATACCACCGTGCATCCCGGAGTCCTGGGTGCCGAACTGGAGGGAGCCAGCCGACCCGGCCACTTCACCGGGGTACTGACGGTGGTGGCCAAGCTCTTCGGGATCGTAGGACCGGACAGTGCATTCTTCGGCGAGAAGGATTACCAGCAGCTTGTCCTCGTCCGCCGGATGGTGCAGGACCTTCGTCTGGACGTGCGGGTGGTCGGAATACCCACGGTGCGCGAACCGGACGGCCTTGCGCTGTCATCCCGCAACGCCTATCTGGACACCGCGGAGCGGGCCGCCGCAGTGACGCTATGGACGGCTTTGGCGGCCGGAGCCGGCGCAGGCCACCGTGGCGCGGACGCGGTGTGCGCGGCCGCAGGCGAAGTGCTGGCACGTCCCTGCCCGCCCCGCCACCCCGCCGTGGTCGTGGACTACCTGGCGCTGCGTGACTGCGGGCTCGGACCCGCCCCGGTGCGGGGAAATGCCCGGTTGCTGGTGGCGGCCACCGTCGGGACCACCCGACTGATCGACAACGTCGGCGTGTACCTGAACGCGCCCGAAGCCACAGGAGCGCAAGGCCCGGGGTCTGTGGGCACACTCCCGGCTTCCGAACGCGTTTCAGCCGAGTGATCGGGATGCCGAGTGATCGGACACAGGAGGTCCATGATGTTCCGCACCATGCTGAAGTCCAAGATCCACCGAGCCACCGTCACGCAGGCGGACCTGAATTACGTAGGGTCGGTGACAGTCGACGAGGACCTCATGGATGCCGCAGACCTGCTCGCGGGTGAGCGAGTGGCGATCGTGGACATCACCAATGGTGCCCGGCTGGAGACCTACGTCATACCCGGTGCCCGGGGCGGTGGTGGGATAGGGATCAACGGGGCCGCCGCGCACCTGATGGCGCCCGGTGACCTCGTGATCCTTATTTCCTATGCCACGATGGATGAGACACAGGCCCGACACTATCGCCCCCGGGTAGTGTTCGTTGACGCTGCCAATCGGATCGTCGAACAGGGCAATGATCCGGCCCATGCCCCGGAAGGCAGTGGCTTGATTGTCGGCTCCGCATCCGGTGGCCTTACGTCCGACTCCACCGGCGGCGGACTTACGTCCGGCTCGGTCTGCGGTGGTTTGATGTCTGGGTCGGCCGGCGGCGGTCTGACGGCTGACGCCGCCCGGCTCGACGCCTTGATCAACGCCGACGACTGAGGGAGAGCGGTTGCTTCTCGCTGTCGACATCGGCAACACCAACATCGTCCTCGGTTTGTTCGATGGTAAGCGGGGGGGCGCCGGAGAAGATGCGACGCTGGTACAGCACTGGCGGATGCGTACTGATGCCCGGATGACTGCGGACGAGATAGCACTCACCTTCCGTGGGCTGCTCGGTGAGTACTCCAACAAGGTCACCGGTATCGCGGCACTGTCCACTGTGCCTGCGGTACTACGTGAGCTGCGCGTGATGCTGAACCGATACTGGCCGCAGTTGCCACGGGTGATCGTGGGACCTGGAGTACGCACTGGGGTGCCGTTGCTCTATGACAACCCGCGAGAGGTGGGCGCCGACCGGATCGTCAACACGCTGGCTACTTACACCCTCTACGGGGGGCCGGCGATTGTGGTGGACTTCGGCACATCGACCAACTTCGATGTGGTGAGCGCGCGGGGGGAGTTCCTTGGTGGGGCACTGGCTCCTGGTATCGAGATATCGGTCGACGCTTTGGCCGCACGTGCCGCTGCGCTCGTGAAGGTGCAGCTGATCCGGCCCCGATCGGTGATCGGTAAGAGCACCGTGGAAGCCCTTCAGTCCGGTCTGCTGTTCGGTTTCGCCGGACAGGTGGATGGGCTGGTTCGGCGCATCTCCGCAGAGTTGGCTCCGGGAGCGGAGAGTGACGTAGTGGTAGTTGCCACCGGAGGCCTGGCTCCGCTGGTGATCGCGGAGTCGGAAACGATAACACACCACGCACCTGAGCTGACGCTCTTCGGGTTGCGGATGGTCTTCGAACGTAACACTCGTTGACTCCACGAACCTACGGGCGGATCTCCACTGCTCACCGGCCGCAAGGCCCTGAACAGCGAATTCGCTGTTCTGAAGTCAACCTCGGGACGATCGGCGTTTCTACTCCTCACCAGAGGCGTTAGCATCGCAACGACTCAGATCGAGCACTTCTCTAGCCCAATCGGGGGGCACGGGTTCGGACACTCGCCGGAGTGCACCATAGCTGAAGGTATACAGAGCCTACACTGGCTACATCAGGTATGGCCGAGCTGACCGGAGCGCTGTGCTAGAGCGTCGTGCCCGATGCGTTCGGTTCCGCAACCTTAGACTCTTCGGCGGTGCGCGAGTAGGGCATGCTGTCCCTGACCAGGGGGTACACCGGGGGAGCGGGTCGGGTATGCCGCTCGACGGACTTCGTACGCGCGATGGCGTAATGCCGCCGAGCGGAGGCGGGAATGGGGATCGGGAGGCGAGCTCATGGCGCGCACTGGCTCGGGTATCCTGAGGGCCATCCTCAAGTTCGGCTCCGGTGCAGCCCGAATGGGCTGATCGGTGTGTCGATTGCGCAATCCCAACGCGAATACGCTAACCTGCCTCTTGTTGAAGTGGAGTCGTCCGGTGATGGCTCCGTGAACCACATGTCTCAAGGAGGGACTACAAGCATGGCGCAGAAGGTCACCGTGACCTTGGTCGATGACCTCGACGGAGGTACGGCAGAAGAGACCGTCGAGTTCGGTGTCGATGGTGTGACTTACGAGATCGATCTGTCGGAGAGCAACGCGGTCAAGCTGCGTAACTCGCTGGCTGACTTCGTCTCCAACGCCCGTAAGGCCGGTGGCCGACGCAAGGCCTCGGTCCCTGCGCGACGGTCTACTGGTGGCGGACGTGCTTCAGTGGATCGCGAACAGAACGCCGCGATCCGCGAGTGGGCTCGCAAGAACGGTTACAACGTCTCCGACCGGGGTCGCATCCCGGCGGAGGTTCTCGACGCTTATCACAAGGGAAACTGAGCCCGGATCCACCGGTGCCGCCTCGAACCGTGTTGGGTTGGACGGCACCGGTGGGTCCGGTTGATACTCCAAGGGAACGCCACCCCGTGAACGCCACTCCGCTTTCAGCGGCGGCGCCGCTACAAGTGCCTCTCTCAGATTCTTACCGTCTAGACCCCTCGTCGACTTGGGTCTGGCTGCGTGACTATGCCCCCATCACTCGGGCACGAACGGTCGCCGGGCACGAGGTGTGGTTGGTCACCCGCTACGCCGAGGTGCGCACTGTGTTGTCCGACCCACGGTTTTCCCGGGCTGCTGCGGTCCGCTCGGGGGGGCCGCACGCAGCGGTGGTCGCCCCGCGGCCGGGCACCCTGACCGCGTTGGACCCGCCGGACCACACTCGGATGCGGCGTCTGGTCGCAGGCGCGTTCGCCCCGCGTCGGATCGAGCAGTGGCGACCGTGGATTGCCTCGTTGGCCAGGAAACTGACAGTTGCAATGGCTGACGGTGAAGCCCCCGCTGATCTGCGTGCAGCACTGGCACTGCCGCTCCCGCTCGCCGTGATAGGCACTCTGCTGGGAATTCCGGAGACCGACTGGAAACATTTCGAGAACTGGTCGGACCAGCTCTACAGCCTCGCTACCCCAGCCCCGTCCGATGGTGACACTACCGGCGCCGTCACCGTTGCGGCCGGAGCCTACGACGCGCTGCACGGCTACTTTGCCGAGCTCCTCGCCCGCAAGCGTGCCGCAGGGTCCGCTGCTCGGCCCGCTGCCGCGCCCATTTCGGGGCTCCCTCCTGGGCCCGATTTGCTCGATGAGCTTGCCGTGGGGGCGGACAGTCCCTCGGGACTGTCATCGACCGAGCTGGCCGGGTTCGCGGGCAGCTTGCTCGTCGCAGGCTATGAGACCACCGCCAGCCAGCTGGGTGCCTTTGCCGTAGAGCTGTTGCGGGAGCCGACCAGATGGCACCGGCTGATCCGTGAACCTGCGCTGATACCTGCGGCGGTGGAAGAGCTGCTGCGGATCAACCGGCTCTCCGAGACCGGGCAGGTGCGGGTCGCGTTGGTCGACACGCAGCTGGCGGGGGTTACTGTCCAGGCTGGTGAGGGAGTGCTCGCAGTGATCGGCCCGGCGAACCGGGATGCGCGCGCGTTTTCCGACCCCGACCGCTATGACCCCGACCGTTATGGTCCGGATCGCGATCGCTGCGAACAGCATCTGACCTTCGGGTACGGACCGCATTTCTGCCTCGGCGCCCAGCTGGCGCGTATCGAGCTGGTGGAGGCGCTTCGGGCGTTGCTCGATGTGTTGCCCGGATTGGGGCTTGCCGTACCTGCCGAGGAGATCGTGTGGCGGCGCACGCTGATCCGTGGCCCTGAGCGGGTGCCGGTCATCTGGGCAGAGCGCTAGCGGGTGGAACACGCACCAGCAGGGCGCCGGGGTCGACGCGCATCCTGAGCACTTGCGCTTTGCCCATGGTGTCGCCGTCGAGCTGGGCGGGCTGCGGTTCCTCGGAGGTGATGGTGATCGCGGCGCCCTGCCAGTGTTCGACGATCGGGCGGCCGCTGCGCTGGCGGGACAGCACCCGTGCCGCCACCGCAAACCACCCGATGATGCCCTTCGGTGCGATGGTCACCACGTCCAGCAGCCCGTCGTCGACCTTGGCGGCGGGCATCAGCACCAGCCCTCCCAGGAGCCGACCACAGTTGCCCACCACCACCGTGCGCACCCGACGTCGTCGTGCGGCTGCCCCGTCAATGGTGAGGGTGATCCTGACCTGCGGCCCCTTCAGAGCACGTACTCCGGAGATGACGTAAGCAAGCTGGCCCATCCGTGCCTTCAGCCGCACCGGAGCTCCCGCCATCATCGCAGCATCGAATCCCATGCCCGCCATCACCAGAAAAACGTGCTCCTCGACGGCATCGTTGATCCGCAGCCGGCCGACGTCGACCGGCCGGCTCTCACCGGACAGCGCGATCCGGGTGGCTCCTGCGATGTCGCCGAGTCGCATGGCGAGGTTGCGGGCCAGCAGGTTCCCCGTGCCGGCGGGTAGCAACCCCAACGCGGTGCCCGAACCCGCGAGGATTTGCGCCACGTTGCGGATCGTGCCGTCCCCTCCGCAGACGAGCACCACATCCGCGCCCGCCGCCAACGCGGTCTTGGCCTGACCCATCCCGGGATCCTCGATGGTGGTTTCCAGCCATAGCGGAGCGGCCCAACCCAGCTCAGCACACACTCGGGTGACATTCGTGTGCACCGGCGTCAGGTCGGTGAACCTGCTGGGGTTGACCACTACGGCGGGTAACCGCTGTTTCAATGTGGCGGGTTCCGCTGCGGCTCGTGGTGAAGCCCGCTGGGCTCGGTCATTTCTTCGAGACGCCATGAGGACCAGCACGGCCAGACAGCTCAGCGTCGCGACGGCGAGTAGTGCGATATCGGTCCCGGGCACGGTCGCCCAAGATACGGTCTCTACTCAGGGTTGATCGAGTGTCCCGAGGATCCGGGCGCGTCCTGCGTCATCGGTTCGTGGACACGTGGCACACGGTGACTCCACGCCGGGCAGAGCGTAGTAGAAGCAGCATGAGCCGCGCCGACGCGTCCAGTGCGTGCGCCCCCGCTCATCGATGATCGAGCAGGTGGTGGACGCCGAGGTGAACGGTTCGATGCGATGGGCCAGAACCAACCGCGCATCGGCGGCACCTGCCCGGGCGGACCCGAAAGCGCGCCCGGCCAGCAGCAGGCTGGTGTCCAGTACGTCGGTCACCGCAGCCCAGAGCGCCCGGCGTCCGAAGCGAACCAACGGGCCATATACCTGCAGGAAGCGGGTGGCGTGCGAGACCACCTCGCGACGCAGTTCGGCACCCAGCGCTGTTTCGTCGGCCACCGGGATGGCGTCCGGATGTCCGGCATCGGGGTCGGCGGGTAGGCACCAGAACCGGCTGGGCCGCAACGCCACGTCCTGCACCCAGCCGGGATCGAGGCGGAAGGCCAGCTGTTCCGGCTGGAGAGAGGGCACCCGGCGCGCGGAGTGGAACAGCATCGCGCCGAGAGTGGCCGGGATGCCCAGGTACCACTGCAGTACGTAGCCGGCGGTGGTGCGTTCAGGTACCGCAGTGTGGTGCTGTCCTAGCTGGTTCGCGACTCTTGCGCGCCATCGAGTGAAGAAAGGGGGGTCGGAGAGCGCCTGCTCACACGTAGTTCCTCCGTCACGCAGGCGGTCCAGCAGCCGAAACGTCATCCAGTCAACGGCATCGTCCACCGCAACCACCGAGGTGGCCAACGGGTGTCTGGAGTACACTTCCGAGGTCTCCGATGGCAGACCCCCTGAGGAGAAGTTCCCCGAGGAGAGATCCCCCGAGGAGAGATCCACTGGGGCATCCGGAGGCATGGCAGGTTTCAGGGGCATTGCAGATCCAAGGGTAAGGCGGGTTCCAGGGGCACGGCGGCTCTCCGGGCCAAGGTGATCCTCGGCGGCAGTGGTGCTCGTGGCACCGCACCTCCTCAAGCCCCAGGGTATCAATATTCAGGTTTGCCTAACCTAACAGCAGAGTTGTCGGGTGGCATGGGTCGCGCCCGGAGACCACCCAAGTGGGTGGACTCGTGAGCGGGTTTGTTCACTCTGAGCGGACAGGTGGTCCCTCTCACGGGAATCCGGACCGGTGGTGCCACGTTGGATCTGTCGTCGGGCAGCGGTTCCCAACCCGCGTCGACCGCCCGGCGGTTACAGTTGCTGTACGGCGTGTCTCGTGCCCGTAGTAAGGGTCGATCCCGTGGTAGGGATCGACCCAGCGGGATGAATCAAGTACGGGCCGCGTCGCGACGGCGCAGCAGTCAGGAGTGCACATGTTCGAGAGGTTTACCGACCGCGCGAGGCGGGTGGTTGTGCTGGCCCAGGAAGAGGCCAGGATGCTCAACCACAACTACATCGGCACCGAGCACATCCTGCTGGGACTCATCCATGAGGGCGAGGGCGTGGCCGCCAAAGCTTTGGAGTCCCTCGGTATTTCCTTAGAGGCTGTTCGGCAAAAGGTTGAAGAGATCATCGGCCACGGGCAGCAATCCCCCAGTG
>JBOHHD010000809.1:0-2871 GCA_050700515.1 Pseudonocardiaceae bacterium | reverse complement strand
GAAGTAGCTCAGGGACAGTGGTGGCAGCTCCTCGATGAAACGCGCCCGCAACGGGGCGTCGGGGATCGTCTCGGTGAGCACCTCGGGGCCGAACCAGTCACTCCAGCGGGGCAGCACGCCATTCTCGTCAGCAAGGCGGGTGAGGTGCGCGGCCAGCGGTGGCGGCACGGTGTCGAACCAGCTCGCGCCGGGACGCGGTAACCGGGCATCGACATAGATCACCCCGACGGTGGCGGTGACGGCGGCGATTGCGGGCAGCAACGGCCCCGCCCCGCTGTGCCCGACGAGCACGGTACGACTCATCCCGGCGACACGGAGGGCCGCGACAGCGTCGGCGACGAAGGACTGCTGATGATCACCTGACGTGGCGGCGGCGCGTAGATCGGGAGCAATCATCCGGTGTCCGTCCGCGCGCAGGCGCTCAACAAGTGGCTGCCAGCACAACGGACCCACCAGTGGGCTGTGCAGCAACACCAGGCCAGGGCCGGCTGCGCGATCTCGGCTTCGGATGGCGCTCATGGTGTCAGAGTTGAGGCGGCACTGGAGTCGGGATTCGCGGTTACCGGAGTGGTTGGGTACCGGGAGTTGCACGGCTAGCATCGCGCCTGGTCCGCCGATTTTGTGAGCTCAATCGGCATGGTCGGCGTCGGCCATCGGGTCCCGGGTCCTGACGTAGATCACGTGGGGTCCTCGGCGGGGGCTGTCCGGGGCGAAGTCGATAAGGCCGCGCTTGCGCAATCGGGTCAGGCGATTGCGTGCGGTGGCGATGTCGCAGTCGAGATAGTTGCGTACATCTTCGTTGGAGATCCGTTCATGACGGCGCAGATGCCGCAGCAGTTTCTGATCATCGCTATCGACTGTGGTGACCCGATAGGTGATCGCCGTTCGCATACCTGCGGTAGCTAAAGGTGATAGGGAGTAGTTGGGGTGTTGTCGACGTACGGTGCCGCGGGTGGGGTTGACCAGGCCGTATTGCTGCATGCGCCGAAGAACCCGTTCGACATCTGCGGGATTGCGTTGCAACCGGCTCGACAGTCCCACGGCCGTGACGCTCTTCCTGTGCCGGAAAGCGGTGAGAGCCATCAGCACGTCGACGTCCCCACTCAGCTGAGCTGGAAAGGCTGGGCCGTGGATGAAGCGCGCGTACGCTTCGTCGCCTTTGCCACCAGGCAGGACGACCCGGAACCGGGGACCATCCTGCAGGAGGGGTGGTTCCTTACCGAGGCGGGAGATTTCCCGAAACGCACGGTCCAACCCAAGTCCGGCCATCTCGGCCAGCCGAAGACGAGCCATGTTGTCCGCCAGAAGCCGGTTGCGCGGTGCCGCGGCGTCGTGGAGTAATCGGTCGACTCGCAGCGTGGGCAACAAGCTACCCGGACTGGTGACGGTCAGCTCATCCGGTGAGTGGATGAGCTCCACCACTCCCGGCGCTTCCCAATCTCGGTGGGCAAATGCGTTGGCGATGATTTCGCGCAGCGCATCCGGCGGATAGTCGATCAATTCGATCTGTTCCGCTCCCACCCGGATCGTGTGCACTCGCGCGAGCGCGCCGAAGAGTGCGATGAGCTGGTCAAGCAACAGCACCAAGGGGACATCGGCCGCATCACGCCGCATCAGGATGGTCGGATCTCCGCCAGGCGTCTGACGGGTCTGCGCGTTCACGCCCCAGTGCGACACACTCGCCCCTAGGGCACGGTCGGTGCCGTAGAGCAGGATCCCCGCTCTGGTGACGCGGTCGCCGATCAGTAAACGGGTGGCGGTGCAGAAGTCGCCGGTGTTGTGCTCGGCCAGGGCAGCCAAGTCTTCGTGACCAGCGCGTCGCAGCAAGAGCGCGGCCCGCTCCAGCGCGGCCCGGGACAGCGCTTCAATCCCGAACGGAGACGGTTCCGCTGTCCAGTCGTAGTGCTCGCGAAGCGCACGCAGGCCTCGCAGGCTGTCCCCCTCCAACGGCTTGCATTGGTCACCCACCCTGATCTTGTAGACGCCGCCTGTGGTGCTGTGCACGCTGGATCCGGGGGGCACCACCAGAACAATGATGCGTTTGCGATCGAGGTCAAGGTGGTAAGGCCTCGCGGTGATCGGAGGAGACGTACTACTGAAGATGACGTTGACCAGGTCCTCCGCTGAGTAGGAGCTGGGCACACCAGCCAAAGCCAGCTCACGGGTCGCGGCCTTATTCTTGACTCCGACAACGATCGCGCCACCGTCCGCGTTGGCGAAGCAGACCGCGGTCTCGACGAGAGACTCGCGGAAACGCCTGCGGGCACTGGTACCCGACTCCCCCACGGTCTCCGGAGTCTCCTTGAAGTCAAGCTCCCCGTGCTCCGCAGCACTCGCATCCCAGGGACCGCTGAGGCAAGCAAGCGCCGCTTCCGCGGCAGCGACCAGATCCACGAGCCATATGCTACGGGGTATGATATATCTCCACAAGTTTCTTGCTATCAATTACGACTCATGCCTCAGCGCCGAAAGCACCGTAGGGGTGGGGTCTCTCGTCGCAGAGCGGCACATTCTCCCCTGTGCCCACGTGATGAACCTGACCCTGGGCCGCAACGAGCGCGCTCGGGGACCCGCCCACCGAGCGGGATCTCGTATACGTGGCGTTCAGCCCGGACGGAGCCTGGCTGGCCACCGCCAGTCACGACGGCACTGCCCGGGTATTTGCGGTGCGGACCGAGGAGTTGCGTGACGCAGTCGTCGCTCGCATGCCCCGGCCGCTGACCGACGACGAGTGGCAACGCTACGGCGGACGACCCTCCGAGCTGTGACCGTGGAACCTGGAGGCCACCGTCAGCGGTCGTCCTGCTGCTGGCGACGGGTGGTGCGGGTGAGGAAGTCGGTGATCCGGGCGTCGAGGTCGGCCAGGGGTGG
>JBOHHD010000808.1:0-2103 GCA_050700515.1 Pseudonocardiaceae bacterium | reverse complement strand
GGGTGTACCGGGTCGAGGACCCGAGGGCCCGGGTGCTGCGCCGGACCTGCCGGGAGCTCAGTGCGCCGCGGTATGACGTCGCGGTGGCACTGGAGCAGGCCGCGCTGGAGGAGCTGCGCGAGCGGCGACCGGACCGGGTCATCGAGACCAATGTCGAGTTCTGGGCCGCGGTGATCCTCGACTTCGCGGAGGTTCCGCCGCATATGATGCCGGCGATGTTCACCTGCGCCCGCACCGCGGGCTGGTGCGCGCACATCATGGAGCAGAAACGCACCAGCCGGCTGGTCCGCCCGGCGGCGCGCTACGTCGGACCGGATTCCCGCTCGCCCCGGGATGTGGCGGGCTGGAGCGAGATCGCCCGACGTTGAGCGGCGCAGGGGTCAGCGGCGCAGCGCATAGCGGGCGAACAGTTGACCCTGCCACTCCAGCAACCACCGCAGGTCGAGATCAACCGGTTCGGGCAATGATGCCCCGCCGACGATCGTGAGGGCGCCTGCGCTGCCGGCCAGCGCGGGCGCGATGGCCAGGAACAGCTCGTCCACCACCCCTACGGGGAGCAGTGCGGCGTTGAGTGTCGGCCCCCCCTCACAGAGCACCGAGCGGACGCCGTACTCGGTTCGTAGCCTGTTGAGCACTGTGGGCAGGTCCAGCTCCGCCCCGGGCGCCGGGCGCAGGTAGCCGACTTGAGCCAGGCAGCCGGGCAGGTCGTCCTCGGCGGCGGTGACCACCAGCACCCGGGAGGCCGGGTCGGCCAGCAGCGGCAGATCCGACGGCAGGGTGAGTCGGCGGCTGAGCACGACCGCGAGCGGGTCGGGCGGCAGGCCCCGGGCCACCCGGCGCGCTCTTCGCCGCGGATCCCGCACCAGCCGCTGATAGCGCTCGGTGCACACGGTGCCCGCCCCGACCATGACCGCGTCGACCATGGCCCGCAGCTCGTGGAACAGCTCCCGGTCGGCCTGGTTACTGATCGGGGCGGTGCGCCCGCGCACCGCGGCGGCCCCGTCCGCGGTGGCCACCATGTTGAGCACCAAGTACGGCCGGTCCTCGGGAGCAAAGTCGGCGAACGTGAGACCGTCCATCGCCTCGACGGCGGTGACGGTCCCCGCGGTGGGCAGCAACCGACGTAATTTTACGGTGTCCGGGCTCATGTCGGGTGTCCTGGCTGGATGCGCTTGGCCCGGTGGAACTCGAAGAACGATCCGTCACCATCGTGGCGGGCCGCGATCGGCTCGAGCAGGTGACCGACGTGGTCACCGAGGTCGACTCGGTCGCGGATCTGTCCGGCGAACCAGGTGCCGCAGTCTTGCAGGATCGGAACTCCGTGGGGACCAGGTTTCCAGGTACACCGCGCGAACTTGTCGACGTCGTCGCCACTGTGGCCGCCGAACAGCTCGGCTAATGCCTCGGCCTGGCGAGGGATGACGTGCACGGCCAGCAGGTCGGCCCGCTGGGCCACCCGGTAGGTGTGGTTCAGCTTGGACAGGCAGACCAGGAACCGCGGCGGATCCATGCTGGTCTGAGTGCCGAACCCGACGAGGCAACCGGCCCGCTGGTCGCCCGCGCGGACGGTGACGATGAACATCGGGTAGTCCAGCTCACCGACCAGGTCATGGAAGGTGCCATGGGCGTCCACAGCGATGAACCTACCGGGTGCCTGGGGCAGCGTTCTGATCGCTCAACGTTCACCTGGTAGAGACGCGGAGTAGTCGGTAACGCTTCCTACCCCAGCAAGTGATCTCCGACCACCCTGCCCAGCGCAGCGCTCCGTGACCCGCAATTCGGTGCCGAACAGCAGTCCACGGGTACCCCAAACCGCTATTCGGCTCCTAATGACTGTTTCCGGGCTTCCAGAACAGCGATTCGGATCCGAATAACGGTCCGGTCGTAGGCTTGACGGGAGTTGCGGGCGTGGCTGTGACCGCACCCGGCTCCGGAGGAAGGCTGGTGGGTACGGTGATCGGGGCACCGGACGCTAGTGCGTTGACCAGACGCGTTCGCCGGACTGGTCGGTACGACATGGCCACGTCAGCGGCCAGGCTAACCCCGGCGCCAGGAGCCGGAACATGATCGCGGAAAGTGCGGTGTAGCCGTGCAGTTATGCAC
>JBOHHD010000807.1:0-3542 GCA_050700515.1 Pseudonocardiaceae bacterium | reverse complement strand
GTCCCCACGATGGTGAGATCGGAATCGAGTTCGTACGAGTCGTATCCTTGCAGGATCGGGTACAGCATCTCATGCATGTATATCTCGGCGTCCTGCTCGATACGCCGCTGAAACATGTCCCGCTGGATGAGTTTGGCGTAGGTGAACAGCGACAGCAGCTCCATGAAACGGTCGGTGGACATCGGCCCCCACCACTCCGAGTTGCGCCTGATCTCAAAGACGGCCGGATCGGTGAGCAGTATTGCACTCACCTGCTCGATGAAGCTCTGCGCGTCTCGCTCGATCCGCTCCAGGTCGATCTTCGGACGCGTCTTCGACTTTCCCGTGGGATCACCGATGCGAGTCGTGAAGTCGCCGATCAAGAAGATCACTTTGTGGCCCTGCTCCTGCAATTCACGCATGGCCCACAGGTTGACGGCGTGCCCGATATGCAGGAAAGGAGCGGTTACGTCGACACCGTATTTGACGCGGAGCGGTCTGCCCGACGCCAGCTTTTCGCGGAAATCGTCCGCGGTGAAGACCTGCTCGGCGGTTCGTTTGAGCGTAGGGAGTTTCTCAAAGATATCAGTACCAGCGTCGGGGGCCGACGCTCCGTCGTTCACCATGACAGTGCACTTTCTGTAACCGTGTGCGGGGATGACAATAGAAAGGATTAACTCCACCAAAGCCGAGAAAGCCCAGTGAATAGGTGGCAGTTCAAGCCGTGTGGAGCAGGACGGACCGCACCAGATCACCGAGCAGCCGATATCGCGCATACATGCGCCGTGCACCTACTCCATTGATAGTGAAGGCTACCGACAGCCGATGGCCAGGATCAGCGTAGTCTAACCCAAATGATGTTGGCGACCGCCGCAGCCGGGATCGGCAAGCAGGTGGTGACCCACGCGGTGCGTACCTGGTGGGGCGCGCGGCAGGAACGCACCCAGCGCGACGCCGAGCTGATCGACCTGATCCGGCTCGGCGTTCGGGACCACTTCAAGCAGCGCAAGCTACTCCGCCAGCTGGAGGACCTGGCCGACCAGATCGCCGAACGCCTGCGACCACTCTACGAGCACGACTTCCGCAACCTGCCCGAAAACGAGCGGGCCGCCGCGCTGCTGGCCGTGGCGGACGCCTTGGAGGCCGCCGATCTGACCGACGCGACGCTGTTCGTGGTGAACATCGACGCCCGGAAGCTCGCCCGGCTGGTGCGCGAACGGGTGCCCGTCCGGCGGGTGGGGTTGGCCGAGCCGGCACAACAGCTCTACCACGCGGTGCTCGACGAGAGCTGCATGGCGCTGGTCCAGGTGGTCAAGCACCTGCCCGCGTTCGAGCCACGGGCATTGGCCGAACTGCTGGGCCGGTTCTCCCAGGTAATCGACGGCATCGCCGAGGTGCTGCACCGACTACCGCGCACCACCCTGGACGCGCCCCAGGGCGGCGAGCGCGACGCGGAGTTCCGCGCCCGCTACCTCGCGCACCTCAGCGAGACGCTGGATGAGCTGGAACAGTTCGGCATCGACGTGCGGCGCTACAAGCCCCGCACGCTGGTCAGCGTCGCGTACCTGAGCCTGCAGGTCAGCACCGACCACAACCGGCGAGGCCGCGGCGATCGGCCCGACGAGCACTGGTTCCTCGAAGGGCGCCGGACCCTGACGGGCAGCAGCAGCCTGCGCGCCGAGGCCGCGCTCGCCGAGGCACCTCGGACCCTGCTGCGCGGCGACGCCGGTTCGGGCAAGACAACGCTGCTGCAATGGCTCGCCGTGACCGCCGCCCGCGGCAGGTTCTCCGGCCCATTGGTGGACTGGAACGGGTGCGTGCCATTTCTGGTCCGACTGCGCAGCTACGCCGACCACCCGCTGCCCCGGCCCGAGCAGCTACTCGCCGGGGTGGCCGACCCGCTCGTCGACCTGCTGCCCACCGGGTGGGTGCACCGGCAGCTGAGCACCGGCCGGGCACTGCTCCTCGTCGACGGAGTGGACGAACTGGTCAGCGCCCAACGCCCGGCCGTCCGCAAATGGTTGCGGGGCCTGCTCACCGAATACCCGCAGGTCCGGGTGGTGGTGACGGCGCGTCCCGGGGCCGCCGACCGGAGCTGGCTGGCGAGCGAGGGGTTCGCTCCGGTGTTGCTGGAACGGATGTCCCCACTGGATGTGGCGGCGTTCTGCCGCCGCTGGCACGACGCCATGCGCGACGCCGCCCAACGCTCGGCCGTCACCCTGCCGTGCCACATCGACGAGCTACCCGAGTACGAGCGCGCATTGCTGCGCCAGCTCGACGGGCGCCGGCACCTGCGTGGGCTGGCCAGCAGCCCCCTACTGTGCGCGATGCTCTGCGCGCTCAACCTCGACCGCCGCCAGCAGCTCCCGCCGGACCGAATGGCGCTCTACGGAGACGCCTTGGCCCTGCTACTGGAACGCCGCGACGCCGAACGCGAGGTGCCGTCTGGTCGCACCGTCGTGCTCGACACCGGCAGCAAGCTCGCCATCTTGCAGCACCTGGCCTGGCGGCTGAGCCTGGCCGGCCGCGCCGAGCTCCCCCGCGACGACGTGCTGGAGCTGGTGCGCCACGCGGTGGTGCACATGCCCAATGTCGAGTACTCCGCCGAGGAGGTGCTGCAACATCTCCTCGACCGCAGCGGCGTGGTCCGCGAACCGGTGGTGGGCCGGGTCGACTTCGTGCACCGCACCTTCCAGGAATACCTGGCCGCCAAGGAAGCCGTCGAGGACCAGACAACCGACGCGCTGACCACACGCGCTCACCTCGACCAGTGGTGGGAAACCCTCGTGATGGCCGTCGGCCACGCCACCCCGCAGCGCCGAGCGGCCCTGCTCAGCGGTGTGCTGGACCGCGCCGACACCGAACCCCGGCACTGCCGACGCCTGCGCCTACTGGCCGCCGCCTGCCTGGACACTGCCCAAATGGTCGACCCCGAGATCACCAGCCGAATCGAAGCGACGGTCGACGAGCTGGTGCCACCGCGCGGCCAGAACGAAACCCGCTCCCTGGCCCTGGCCGGTAGCCGTGTCCTGCGGCGCTTACCCATGGCACTGGACGACCTGACCGACGCCTCAGCCGCCGCCTGCGTAAAAACCGCCGCCCTAACCGGTGGCCCCGAAGCGCTGAAATTGCTGGCTCGGTGGGCGCCCGATCCCCGCAGCGCGGTGCAGGATGCCCTTGCGCAGGCATGGCGCTACTTCGACCCCGCTGATTACGCCAAAATAGTGCTACGAGACGCTCCGCTAGATCAATGCAGGATCGAAGTCACGCAGGTCGAACACATTCCACACCTGCACACCCTGCAGCATCTCCCGGACGTGTGGCTGAATCTGTTTGATTCGGGCTCAGTTGCTAATCTTAATTTCCTTCGTTATGCGCCACCGGTTACGACCGTCCTACAAGTCCAGGTCTCTGAGCCGGTCGATCTCACGCCTCTTGCCAACTGTCCCACATTGCGGCTAGTGAACGTGTTCGGCGACAGGGTCCGCGCGGGATTGACGATACTTGCCACGCTACCGGAACTGCAAATCCTGGATATCCAACCCCCAGCTGGAGATCAAGAT
>JBOHHD010000806.1:0-2479 GCA_050700515.1 Pseudonocardiaceae bacterium | reverse complement strand
GGGAACACCATGCGGCTCGGGCGGTACCGGCAGATCGGGCCGCACGCTGGTGACGGTCAGGTAGTGGTCGAACAGCAGCAGGGCCTGGTGAATCTGCGCCGCCTGCTCCACGCCGGTGGCCAGGGCCACCTGGACGCCGGCCACGGCGGCGACGAACACGGCGACGTCCCCGACGCTCACCGCGCCGTTGGTCGCCGCCTGCACCACCCAGATCAAGCCGTATCCGGCGATGCCCGCCGACAGGACCGCGAGCAGACCCTGCACCCCGACCTCGCGACGGTCCACCCGGTGCTCCGCCGCGTTGATCGCGCGGAGCTCGGTCACCATCCGGGTGCGGAAGAACCGGCCGAGCCCGAACAGCCGTACCTCCTGGGCGGCTCGGGTGCCGGACAGCAGGTGGGCGTAGAACATCTCCCGGCGCTGCCACGGCTCGATTTCCCACAGCATTCGGGCGCGCCGACGGGCCAGAGTGAACTCCGCGATGGCCACCGGCACCGCCCCGATGAGCACGACTACCGTCACCAGCGGGCTGAGCAGTAGCAGCGAGGCGGTGAACCCGCCGATGGTCAACCCGCCACGGACCAGGTCGACACTCCCCGCCAGAACGGTCGGCGGGCTGAGGCGGCCGGAGTCCACGGCCAGTTGCAGCCGGTCGTGGAAGGTCGGGTTCTCCAGCCGGGCCAGCCCGCGCAGCCGGTCCAGCGCGGTGAACAGCCGGTCCCTGGCCAGCACCCCGGTGGCCCGGTCCAGCTCGGCGCGCCAGTAGCGCTCCAGGTGTGGCAGCGCCGCCGCCAGCACACCGACAGCGACCAGCGCCACAGCCAGGCCGAACATCGAGCTTTGCGTGCCGCTCGTCCCGGCGGCCACCCGATCTAGAATGATCTTGGTCAGCCACGCGACGGCGACCGGACCCAAACCCCCGAGAACCGCCGCCATCAGCTGTCCGACCGCGGCGTGGGGGTGCGCGGCCAGGGCAAGCCGTAACGCGGCAGTGGCATGCCGCACGCCAACTCGGGCTGGCTGTCCCTCGGCGTCGGCTCCCTCGACGGTCATGCCGGCTGATGTTCGGGCAGGTTGGTGACATCGTGCGCCGACTGCACGATGACACCGTCCACGACGACGGCGAACGCGGGGAAACCGCTGGTGCCGAATGCCTTCTGGACCGGACCGAGCTCCCGTTCGACCACCACGGTGGCCACCTCCGCCAGGGTTCTGCGGTACTTCACGCCACCGGCCTCGCCGGCCACCACCGCCAGGGTCCGGCGTTTCCCACCCGGAAAGGCTTTCGCGTAAGAGATGAACGACGGCAACTTCTCCACACACGACGGGCAGTCCGGAGCGAAGAAACCAACCAGTGTCGGCTCGGTGAGATCGTCGAACGACACCGCCTCCCCGGTCATGCTGGTGGCGGTGAACGGGTCGACAGCACCACCGGGGGAGCGGATAGCCAGCTCATCAGTGGGCGAATCCTGCAGCAGCGCCAGGCGCTGGCTGTGGTCGCGCAGGCGCCGGACGACGCCGAGGGTGAGCACGAGATCCACCAGACACAGCACGGCGACCAGCGCGATGGCGACGGACAACAGAGTCATGTCGTGATCCTTTCCAGGTATCGGTGCGCGGGCACAGCCGAACGGGACGGCGTGCCGGCGAACAGATCGGTGAGAGCGTCGAAGCAGAGCACCAGCGCGGCCAACACCACCGCGACCACGGCCGCCATGACCAGGCCCAGTGGCTGGATCTCCGCCGACACGACATCGGACGTTTCCGCCACTGCGGCGACCAACCCGGCTACGGCCACCAGCAGCAGCCCGGCATTGCGCACCAGATGGCGAACCCCGAGGGGGCTGGCGCCGCCGCCGCCGAAGCAGCGGCACGGCGCCGTGCTACCCCGGCGCAACGCAGTCACGAGGGCGACGGTGAAGGCGAGCAGCAACGCGACACTGGCGCCCAGCCCGACCCACGTGATCGCGGGAATCCCCAGCAGCATCACGACGGTCAGCTCGGTGCCGATGACCGCTGCGGCGAGCGGACCGGCATGGGCGCGGGCCGGCGGAACCAGCTCGGCGGTGGCCCGGCGGAACGCGGCGAACGACCCTGCGCCACGCAGCTTCCCCCATGCTGAGCACGCGAACACCACCACCAGCAGGCAGCGGGCACCGAACACGAGATAAGTCATACGTTCTCCTGACTTCCCCGGCCGGGGCGGCAAAGGAGCTTCACCGCCCCGGCGCAGAATTCGAATGTCACCTGCCGCTCTAGCAGTCCACAAACGCACCACAAGGACCGCAGGTCCCGTTGCAGCAACTGCGGTACCGCTGCATGTGCCGGTAACAATGGCCGCAGTTCGGGTAGGTGCAACCGGCCATGCTCGCGGCGTCCGCCCTTATCGCCGGGACGAATGCGGTGAGCACTCGGTCACCCAGTCTCTCCAGCATGCTAATCATTTTTCATCCTTTCGTGGCGGCGGATGCCGCTCAAC
>JBOHHD010000805.1:0-33251 GCA_050700515.1 Pseudonocardiaceae bacterium | reverse complement strand
GTTCAGCCTCGTGCAGCTCGGGGTGATCGGATTCCCCCTCGGGATAGCGCGCCGGATGCTGGAGGAGTTCACCCTGCTGGCGCGGGAGAAAACGCGCGGCATCGGCGCGCGATGGTCGGTGGCCGAGAGCTCCCACGTGCAGGCCGACCTGGGCCGCGCCGAGGGCGAGCTGATGGCGGCGCGAGCGTTCGCCGACCAGACGGTGCGCGCGCTGTGGGATGCCGTGCAGACGACGGGACAGGCACCGGTCGCGGTGCGGGCGCAGGTCAGTATGGCCACCCAGCACGCGATGCGCGCCGCGGTGTCGGTGACCGACACCGTGTTTCACCACGCCGGCGGCGGCGCGATCTTCACCGACAGCCCGTTGCAGCGTTGCTTCCGTGATGTGCATACCGCGGCTCAGCACGTTTTCTACTCCGCTGAGGGCTATCAGCGGCTAGCTCGGCTGCGCCTCGGATTCGACGAGCCGACCACCATGATCTGAAGGGCACGGTCCGGTGGTCAGTGCTCCTGCGCACCGGTCACCTGTGGTGTGTTGATCATCTAGGTTCACTAGACTGGGTGGTCGTGACCAACCCGACCCGACCCCTGAACCGCCCACTAATCCTGATCGCCGAGAAGCTCGCACCATCGGTGCTGGACGCCTTCGGTGACGAGTTCGACGTCCGGGACGTCGACGGTACCGATCGCGCGGCCCTGTTCGAGGCACTGCCCACCGCCGACGCTCTCCTGGTGCGCTCGGCCACCCAGGTGGACGCCGAGGCGCTCGGGCACGCTCCCGCGCTCAAGGTCGTCGCCAGAGCCGGTGTCGGGCTGGACAACATCGATGTTCCCGCGGCCACCGAGCGCGGCGTGATGGTGGTCAACGCCCCCACCTCCAACATCGTCTCCGCCGCGGAACATGCCATCGCGCTGCTGCTCGCCGTGGCCCGGCGCATTCCGGCAGCCGATGCCAGCCTGCGTGCCGGACAGTGGAGGCGCAGCGCGTTCGCCGGCGTCGAGCTGTCCGGCAAGATCGTCGGAGTGGTGGGCCTGGGCAAGATCGGCCAACTGGTGGCGCAGCGCTTGGCGGCCTTCGGTACCGAGCTGATCGCCTACGACCCCTACGTGTCGGCCGCGCGGGCCACCCAGTTGGGGATCGAACTGGTCAGCCTGGACGAGTTGTTGTCCCGTTCCGACGTCATCTCGGTGCACCTACCCAAGAACCCGGAAACGCTGGGGCTGATCGGCGCCCGGCAGCTGGCCAAGACCAAGCCGGGTGTACTGATCATCAATGCCGCCCGGGGGGGCCTGGTGGATGAGCAGGCGCTGGCCGAGGCGATCCGGGATGGGCAGGTGGGCGGCGCGGGCATCGATGTCTTCGCTACCGAACCGTGCACCACCAGCCCGCTGTTCGAACTGCCCCAGGTCGTCGTCACGCCGCACCTGGGGGCCTCCACCGCCGAGGCACAGGACCGCGCGGGCACCGACGTCGCCCGCAGCGTGACGCTGGCACTTCGCGGGGAGTTCGTGCCCGATGCGGTGAACGTGATCAGCGGTGGACCCGTCGGCGACGAGATGCGGCCCTGGTTGCCGCTGACCCAGAAGCTGGGCACCGTGCTCGCCGCGCTGACCGGACGTACGCCGGCTTCGGTGGCCGTCGAGGTGCGTGGCGAACTGGCCGCCGAGGATGTGTCCATCCTGCAACTCGCCGCCCTGCGCGGGGTGTTCACCGGGGTGGTCGAGGAACAGGTCACCTTCGTCAATGCGCCTCGGCTGGCCCAGGAGCGTGGAGTGGCAGTCAGCGTGGTCACCGCACCGGAGAGTCCGAACCACCGCAGCGTGGTGCGGGTGCGGGGCGGCTTCGCCGATGGCACCGGCTACTCGGTCTCCGGAACGCTTTCCGGGCCTGCACAGGTGGAGAAGGTGGTCGAGATCAACGGCCGAAACTTCGATCTACGCGCGCAGGGGGAGGCGATGTTCGTGGAGTATCCGGACCGTCCGGGAGTGATGGGTGCCGTCGGCACGTTGCTCGGTGGGGCGGGCATCAACATCGAGGCTGCCCAGATCAGCCAGACAACCGTGGGCGTGGACGCGATCATGATGCTTCGGGTAAATCAACCGGTTCCGCCGGACGTGCTGGAGGCCATCGGGCCGCTGGTGGGAGCACGTACCGTCCGTGCGGTTACTTTCAGTTGATACTTTCCGCGTCATCTTCACCCGTTCGCGTTTTCCCAAGTCGCTTTCGACTGGGTACGTTCCGTCCGACGAGGCATAGATCAGCGCTGTAGGGTACAGCGCCGCGCTGGGGAACCCCACAATCGGATTTGCCGGGTGATCCCGTGGGGACAACCAGTCTCCAGCGCTGTCGCGAACCGCCTCGGGTGAGGGTGTACGCGGTGGGTCGCATGCCTGCTGGACTTGCCCGTGGCTGGCGTCGATGGACAGTCGCGGTGCTTGCGATCACGGTGGGCGCCTGGGCAGCCGCGTCGGCAGCGGCTAGCGGTCAGCCTGATCGGGGCGAACTGGCGCCCGGATTGCCGTCTGCGCCCGGTATGTCGACCGACCTACTGTTGGGCAAGGTCAGCCCCCGCTTGGGAGCTGAGCAGGGCCCGGTGACCGCTTTCATTGAGGTCGCCGCGACCCCGGCGGTGGACGTCTACCACGCCGAGCGAAGCGCCGGCCGGTCGGCAGTCGACGCCGCCGACGCGGTCACCGCCGCCCGGAACCAGGCGGAGCAGGTGGTCGATCGGGTTCTCGGGACGCTGCGCAGTAGTGGCGCAGGCACCGATGAGCTGTTCCGGACCCTCAACGCGGTACCGGGCCTGGCAGTGACCGCTGACGCCGATCGGATCCGTGAACTTGCCTCCTCCCCCGACGTCCGCGCAGTGCACAAGATCGTGCCGAAGACTCTGACGAACTCCAGCGCTGTTCAGCTCACTCACGCCCAGGATGCCTGGCAGCAGACCGGGCGCTTCGGCGATGGCGTGCGAATCGCCATCATCGACGACGGGATCGACTACACCCACGCCAACTTCGGCGGTCCCGGCACTGACAGCGCCTATGCCGCGATCGACCCCACCAAGATCGACCCGGCTTACTTCCCGACGCCCAAGGTGGTCGGCGGCATCGACTTCGCGGGTGATGACTACGACGCAGCTGGTGCTGCCGGTCCGGACGGGCTCACCCCGCGACCGGACCCCAATCCGCTGGCTTGTGGTAACCACGGCACCCATGTCGCCGGGTCGGCCGCCGGCTTCGGGGTCAACCCGGACGGCACGACCTTGAGGGGCGACTACCAGCAGGTGGACTCCAGCACGCTGAACACCCTGCGGATCGGCCCCGGGTCCGCTCCGCAGGCGTTGCTCTACGCGGTGAAGGTTTTCGGCTGCGGTGGCTCGACCAGTCTGGTCGCTCAAGCGCTGGACTGGGTGCTGGATCCCAACGGCGACGGTGACTTCTCCGATCGCCTCGACATCGTGAACCTGTCGCTGGGGTCTGATTACGGCGCCCCGGACGATCCGGACAGCCTGTTCATCCGCAAGCTGGCGGACAACGGCGTCCTGTCGGTGATCTCAGCGGGCAACGGCGGCGATCTCTATGATATCGGCGGATCACCGGGCAACACTCCCGAGGCGCTGACCGTGGCCAGCACCCGGGACTCCTCGGTGCTGCGCGACGGAGCCGAGGTCACCGCGCCCGGTGCCGTCGCCGGGATCAAGGGTGGTCAGTACAGCCTCAGCTTCACCGGGTTCGACAACCTCGATCGCCTTTCCCCGGTGGTGGCGCTGTCGGATCCGGACAACCAGGACGGCTGCCAGCCCTATTCGGCCGCCGATGTCTCCGCCGTCACCGCGGACGGGGGCAAGCATGTCTGGCTGGAATGGGACGACGAGGAGGCCACTCGGCGCTGCGGTTCGGCGGTCCGGGCGGACAACGCGCTGGCCGCCGGGGCGAGCGGAGTGCTGCTGACCTCGACCAGAGAGCAGTTCGTCGCCGCCATCGCGGGCAACGAGGGTATTGCGATGTTCCAGTTCACCGGCCCGGACACCGCCGCGCTGCGTCCGGCGCTGACGGCTGGGGCGCTGCAGGTGCGGCTGGCCGGGACACTACGGGCGTCGGTGAAGACCGATTACCCGGCCATCACCGACACCGCCAGTGAGTTCACCTCGCGTGACGTGCGCGGGCCGGCCGTCAAGCCGGATGTGGCCGCTCCGGGCGACACCATCGCCTCAGCCCAGGTGGGCACGGGATCCGACCCGCTGGTGATCAGCGGAACGTCGATGGCGGCCCCGCACGTCAGTGGTATCGCGGCGCTCGTTCGCCAGGCGCATCCGGACTGGAGCGTGGCGGAGGTCAAGGCTGCGGTGATGAACACCGCGGGGGCGGACGTCTACTCCCAGGAGGGCCAGAGCGGTCCGATCCATGGACCGAACCGGGTGGGCGCCGGCCGGGTGAACGCCGAGGCCGCCGTGCGCACGTCGGTGCTGGCAATGGTCGCCGATGAGCTGGGTTCGGTCAGCGCCACCTTCGGCGTGGTGCAGGCCGAAGGTCCGGTTTCCCTCAGCAAGACCATCAAGGTGGTGAACAAGGGCGAGGCCACCGCCAGCTACACCACCTCCTACGAGCCGATCACCACCGTGCCGGGCCTACGCTATGAGCTCTCGGCCGACTCGGTGGACCTCGCCCCCGGCGGGATCACCGACCTGATCGTGACCCTGCACATCGACGATCCGGCCGCGCTGCGCAAGAATGCGGATCCGACGATCGAGAAGATCCAGCTGGATCAGGCCCGACAGTTCCTCGCCGACGCGTCCGGCCGGGTCGTGCTGACCCCGGCCGGCTCCGCTGCCGATGACCAGCCAGAGCTGCGGGTGCCGGTCTACGCCGCTCCGAAGCCGGTGGCCGACATCACGGTGCCGGACGAACTGCGGTTCGACGGCAGCGAACAGCAAGACGGTGCCCAGCAGGCGACGCTCACCCTGTCGGGTAGTGGGTTGGACCAGGGCAGTGGTGATGCCGCCTACCGGTCACTGATCAGCGTGCTGCAGTTGCAGGCCGAAAGCGGGCGGTTGCCGGAATGCAATGTTCTGCTCACCGCTGACTGCGCGCTGAACGAGACCGCCCGGGGCGGGGACATCCAGTACGTCGGCGTCACCTCGACCGCGCCGCAGGCCGTCGCGCAGGGCAGGTCCGCCGAAGCGCTGCTCGCTTTCGGCATCACCACCTGGGGAAATTGGTACAACCTCGGCGGCAACACCTTCCCATTCGTCGACATCGACACCAATGGGGACGGGACGGCGGATTTCGAGGTGTTCGTGACGAAGCCGGACGCGACGGATGTACTCCTCGCCGAGACCGTTGATCTCCGATCGCCGGAGGCGCCCACGGTGGACCTGCAGCCGGTCAACGGCCAGTTCGGGGACGTGGACACCGGCGTATTCGACACCAACGTCGTCCTGTTGCCGGTATCGCTGGCTGCGCTGGGCATCGATCCCACCGCCACCAGCGCACCGATCAGCTACACCGCTGGGGTGGCCGGCTTCTACACCGGTCCCAGTGACACCGATAGCGTGATCGACACTACCCCGGCGGTGCGATTCGACGCCGTGCGGCCGGCCCTGTGGACTGAGGGCGAGGGGGGTCCCGCGCTGAGCTATCTGGCCCGTCCGGGAGACGAGTTGGTGGTTCACCGGGATGCCGCGGCAGGGGGACTGCTCGGTCAGCTCGGTCAGCGTGCCTCGGAGCTGCTGGTACTCCATTTGCACAACGCTGCGGGCAATCGGGTGCAGGTGAGCCGGGTAGAGGCACCTGACGTGTTACCCATTGTCGGCCCGCTGCCCCCCCCTCCCGCCCCCACCGCCTGTACCATCTCCACCGCCCGTACCGATTAGCCGGCCCGCCGAGCTCGCTCCCGGACCGCAGGTGCCCGCGCTACCGGCGTTACCCGGGATCTCCTAGCCCGGCCCGCCAGAGCCGGGCCAAGATGTTCAGCAGGCATCACCCGATTCAGGGTCGCCCGATCGCGTGTCAGTCGGGTGGTGTCACCCATGGCTGCGGGTAGCCTTCCCGCGACGGAGGGTCCCACGGTCGGGGCCCAGGCTATGGAGGTGGCGCATGCGGCTCGCTGTTGTCCCCGGCGACGGGATCGGTCCGGAGGTGATTAGCGAGGCGCTCAAGGTGTTGGACCAGGTGGCCCCCAACGTCGAGAGCACGCCGTACGACCTGGGCGCCGCGCGGTGGCACGCCACGGGGGAGCTGCTGCCCGAATCAGTGCTCAACGAACTGCGCCAGCATGACGCCATCCTGCTCGGGGCCGTAGGAGATCCGTCGGTGCCCAGCGGCATCCTGGAGCGTGGACTGCTGCTACGGCTGCGATTCGAACTCGACCACCACGTGAACCTGCGGCCGGCCCGGCTCTACCCGGGTGTACGCAGCCCTTTGGGGGATCCGGGCACGATCGACATGGTAGTGGTCCGCGAGGGCACCGAGGGGCCCTACGCGGGCAATGGTGGTCTGCTGCGCAAGGACACTCCGCACGAGATCGCCACCGAGGTCAGCCTGAACACCGCTTTCGGAGTGGAGCGCGTGGTGCGGGACGCGTTCACCCGAGCCGCCTCGCGCCCACGCCGTCACCTGACCTTGGTGCACAAGACGAACGTGCTGACCTACGCGGGCTCGCTGTGGTCGCGGATCGTGGAGGAGGTCTCGCTCCAACACCCCGAGGTCTCCGTCTCCTACCAGCACGTCGATGCCGCGACCATCCACCTGGTCACCGACCCCAGCAGGTTCGACGTGATCGTCACCGACAATCTGTTCGGCGATATCCTCACCGATCTCGCGGCTGCCGTCACGGGGGGCATCGGGCTGGCGGCCAGCGGCAACCTCGACGTGACCCGTCGCAACCCGAGCATGTTCGAGCCGGTGCACGGCTCCGCCCCGGACATCGCAGGCCAGGGCGTCGCCGACCCGACGGCAGCGGTGCTGTCGGTCGGGCTGCTGCTGGCCCACCTGGGCATGGAAGAGGCGTCCCGGCGGATCGAGGCCGCAGCGGCCTTCGACCTCGCGACCCGGGATCACGCCAACCCGGGTGGTACCCAGGCCATCGGCGACCGATTGGCCGCTCTGGTGTCCACCCGCGACGGCGTCGAGCGTGCCGGGCTGGGAAACCGGTGACGGGCGGCTCGGCATCGCCGGAGCCCTTCGAGATCGACGCCGGTACAAGGAGGAAGCGGTCCACTCTCGCCGGTCGAACCCGGAAAGAATGGCCTATGAGCTCTATCATTGATGTATCGCGGTTCACCCGGGAGCATACGGCCGAGGGGCCGTCGCCGAGGAACATCCACCCGTCACATCACGTCGAACTCGCCGTCCTTGGCGCCGAGCACGAACGCCTCCCATTCGGACGGGGTGAAAAGCAGGGTCTCGGAGTCCACGGGATTCTCGGAGCTGCGCATCGCCACGTAGCCGTCCTGCACGAACGCGATCTCCAGATGCGGTCCCTCGAGCTCCTCCGAACCCGCCGCGCGCTGCCAGACCGCGTTCGAGAGGTCGATCTTGCCGCGGATGTGCGCCTTGTCGTCGATGATGTCACTCATGGGGCTCACCGTAGTTGAGCCTGCCGTCCTGCCTCGTCTCTGGGATGGTGCTGGTGTGCCAGGCGCCCTTCGAGCCGAACCCGCCGATGCCGAACTGGTCGGGATGAGCGTGGCGCAACGCTGGCTTGATCATTACGGGCAGCGGGCCCGAGCGTGGCTCGACCGTACCCCGGACATCGCTCGATCCTGGGCGCAGCGGTGGGAGCTGGTGGTAGGAGTTCCACTGGAGGGCGGCTCGGTCAGCGTGGTGCTGTCGGTCGAGCACGAGAGCGGACCTGCGGTGCTCAAGCTGGCGGCACCGTGGTCGCGCTGGTCGCAGCACGAGGCAGCGGCACTGCGGGCCTGGGGTGGCCACGGCGCCGTTCGCTTGCTGGCTGCTTCCGACGACGCGCGGGCATTGCTGCTCGAACGCATAGGGCCGGGGACGCCTGCCACCAACATGACGGCCGCGGATCTCGCCGCTGTGCTGGGGGAACTGACGCGCCCTGCGGTCCCGCCGGATATGCCGTCATTCACCGACGCCGTGCGCCTGCGCTTCGACCGGGCGGAGGAAAACCGCCATGGGTTGCTGTCCGCCGAGCAGATCTCGCGAGCCCGGCGCGACGCTCTCGGCCTCGCCGGGACGCCCCGGGCAGCACCGGTCCTGTGCCACGGAGACCTGCTGAGCAGGAACGTCCTGCGGTCCAGCGATCGAGGGCTGCTCGCCATCGACCCGAACCCCTGCGCCGGGCACCCGGCGTACGACGCCGCGCAGTGGGCCGTTACGCAGCCCCCGGTCGCCGAGGCACCTGAGCGCGCCACCGCCGTTGCCGCTGCGCTGGGCATCTCAGCAGACGACGTGCTGCGTTGGGTCGGCGTGCTGAGTGCCGTCGAGGTGTGCCTGGCGTCGCCGGCCCGCGCGGCGGCGTCCCTGGAGCTGGCCCGGTGCCTCGGTGCGGACTATGTTTCCGTGTCCCGGAGTCACCTCCTCACAGCCGGCTGAGGGGCCGGGGATGCCAAGATGGCGGAGATGCTCAATGCTGCTGATCTGGCTGCTCGCACGAACCGGGCCGTTGCCGCCGCAGCCGCGGCGGGCCGCGACCTGGGACTCACCGTGACCGACCCGCGGGTGCTGTACGACGTGTTCTCCGTCATCGTGCACCTGTCACCGGCGCCGGTGGTGGTGCGCGTGCCCACGGTCCTGCCGCGCACGGTCGCCGCGGACCAGAACGCGCAGGCGGCGCAGCAGCGCTCGGAGCTGGCCGTGGCGGGCTGGCTCGCCGACCGTGGCCACCCGGTCGTGCCGCCCAGTCCCCTCGTGGCGCGCGAACCTGTCCGTCGAGCCGGCTTCTCGATGACGTTCTGGCAGTTCGTCGAGCAGATTCCCACTCCCGAGCCCGACCCCGATCGGCGTGCCACCGTGACGGCGCACCTGCACGCCACCCTCCGCGAGTACCCCGCCGAGCTGCCGTTCCTCATGCCGCTCGACGCGTCCATTCCCGACTGCCTCACCCGGCTGGAGCGTTACCCGGAGCTTCTCGGCGCTACCGATCTCGACCGCGCACGACGCGAGTGGTCGATACTCGAGCCGCTCACCTCCTCCCGGAGCGCCTTCGAGGTCGCGTTTCCCGGCGTTGATGTGCAGCCGATCCATGGCGACGCGCCGTCCTTCAACATCATCGTCACGCCCGAGGGCGAGCTCTGTTCCGACTTCGAACACGTCACCCTCGGCCCGGTCGAGTGGGACCTCACCCTCACCGGTCCGCAGCACCAGGCGGCGTACGACGCGGCCGCCGCGCTGCTCGGTCTGCGTTCGCTGGACCAGCGGCTGCTGCGCGTCATGGAGTCCGCACGCATGCTCCAGATCGTCGCCTGCCTGGCTCTCACGCCCCAGCTCCCGATGCTCGGCGAGGCCCTCCGATCCTCGGTCGATCAGTGGCGAACGATGCCGCTGGCCGGAGGTTGGGAAGAGACCACCTGAGAGGTGGGTTTCCGTCCCTGCCTCCGGTGTGCCAAACTGCGCTCCGTGGTTCATCACACAGTGATCATTATCGCTGAGCGCGTCGGGTAACGGCACCATCACCCGACGCGCAGACCTCTCGCACCCGCGAGGGGTCTTTTTTGTTGCCCGGTCTGGACAGGGAGTACTCGCCGATGTCTCGCACGACGCCCGCCGGCACCCCGCTCGGCGATTCGTTCCACCTCTACGACACCACTCTTCGCGACGGCGCCCAGCGAGAGGGGATCTCGTACTCGGTGGCGGACAAGCTGGCGGTCGCGCGCTTGCTGGACGCCCTGGGCGTGGGCTTCATCGAGGGCGGCTGGCCCGGTGCGCTGCCCAAGGACACCGAGTTCTTCGCCCGCGCCGCGGCAGGGGAGCTGGAGCTGGACCACGCCGCGCTCGTCGCGTTCGGCTCGACCCGCCGGGCGGGGCTGACCGCGGCCGGCGATCCACAGGTGCAGGCATTGCTCGCGGCGCGGGCACCGGTGATCACCCTGGTCGCCAAGTCCGACCGTCGCCACATTCAGCGAGCGCTGCGCGTCGATGCCGCCGAGGCGTGCGCGATGGTGCGGGACACCGTCGCCCTGCTGGTCGCCGAGGGGCGACGGGTGTTCCTGGACGCTGAACACTTCTTCGACGGCTACGCCTTCGACGCCGACTGTGCGCTGCGGGTGCTGGAGGCGGGCGTCACCGCGGGCGCCGACGTGGCGGTGCTGTGCGACACCAACGGTGGGCAGTTGCCGCTGGGGCTGGCGGAGACGGTGGCCGAGGTGGTGGCCCGTACCGGCTTCCGGGTCGGCATCCACTGCCAGGACGATACCGCCTGCGCGGTCGCCAACTCGGTCGCCGCGGTGCAGGCCGGAGCCACCCACGTCCAGTGCACCGCCAACGGCTACGGGGAGCGGACCGGCAATGCGGATCTGTTCGCCGTCACCGCCAATCTCGCCACCAAGCTGGGGATGGCGGCACTCCCGGAATCCGGGATGGCCGAGCTGACCCGCACCGCGCACGCGCTGGCCGAGATCGCCAATCTCGCTCCCGACACCCACCAGGCATATGTCGGGCGCTCGGCCTTCGCCCACAAGGCGGGGCTGCACGCGAGTGCGATCAAGGTGGCGCCGGAGCTGTACAACCACCTGGACCCCGCGGTGGTGGGCAACTCGCAGCGCGTGCTGGTGACCGAGATGGCCGGTCGGTCCAGCATCGAGCTCAAGGGAGCCGAGCTCGGGCTGGACTTGGCCGGCCGCTCGGCGGAGATCGGCGTGGTCACCGCGCGGGTCAAGGAACTGGAGTCCCAGGGCTGGTCCTTCGAGGCTGCCGATGCCTCCTTCGAGCTGCTGGTGCGCCGCGAGGTCGACGAGGTGCCGCCCGCCCCGCCGTTCCGGCTGGAGTCCTACCGGGTCGTGGTGGATCATGCTGCGGACGGGGAGGTGGTCGCCCAGGCAACGGTGAAACTCCACGTGGCGGGGGAGCGGGTGATCGCCACTGCGGAGGGCAACGGACCGGTCAATGCGTTGGACGCTGCGTTGCGCCACGCTCTCAGCGGGTTCGTGCCGTGGCTGGATGCAGTGAAGCTGTCCGATTACAAGGTCCGGATCCTGCCCGGCGCGCAGGGCACCGACGCGGTGACGCGGGTGCTGGTGGACACCAGCGACGGAATCGAGTCCTGGACGACGGTGGGGGTGCACGCCAACGTCGTCGAGGCCTCCTGGCTGGCCCTGGTGGACGCGATGACCTATGCCGCCCTACGCCACTCCGCCACCGTCAACGGTGCGCGGTAGCCTCGTCGCCCATGCGCATTGCGCGGATTGCCCACTCCGAGGGAGTGACCTTTGCCGCCGTGGAGACGGGACCGGACGGTGTGGAGCGGGCCGTGGAGATCGCGGAGCATCCGTTCGGGGCGGTGAGCTTCACCGGCCGTCGCTGGCCGTTGCCCGATGTCCGCCTGCTCGCTCCGATCCTGCCCACAAAGATCATCGGGATCGGCCGGAACTATGCCGCGCACGCCGCGGAGTTGGGCAACGAGTCACCGACCCATCCGATCATGTTTCTCAAACCCAATACGGCGGTGGTGGGACCGGGTGTGCCGATCGCGCTGCCCACCGATGTCGAGCGGGTGGACTACGAAGGGGAGTTGGCCGTGGTGATCGGTCGGGTGTGCAAGCACGTCTCGGCCGAACAGGCGGCCAGAGTGCTGCTCGGCTTCACCGTGGCCAACGATGTCACCGCTCGTGATCATCAACACAGCGACGGGCAGTGGACTCGGGGCAAGGGCCACGACACCTTCTGCCCGCTCGGCCCATGGATCGAGACCACCGCCGATCCCCTCGATCTCGCTTTGCGCACCGAACTGGACGGCGTGGTGGTACAGGACTCCAGAACCTCGTTGCTGCTGCACGGGGTGCCGACACTGGTCGAGTGGGTATCGAGGGTGATGACCCTGCTGCCCGGGGATCTGATCCTCACCGGCACCCCAGCCGGTGTCGGCCCGCTCCGCGCCGGACAGACCGTCTCGGTCACCGTCGACGGCATCGGCACGCTGACCAACCCCATCACCTGAGTCCGGCAACGGCGGGCGAAGGGCGGGGCGTGCTCGGGGGAGCAGATCGATGCCCACCCAGGCGGCAGCCACGACGTCCTGGATGGCGAGATTGATACCCACCCCGCCGGCCGGTGACATCACCCAGTCCGTCCAGCAGCGTCAGTTTTCTTCGCGATGAGTGACCGCCCGGGTTCGGAGAGAAAGAAAAATGTGGCGGCTTTCACCGGGTCAGCAGAGTCGGTGCCGGGGATGACGATCTAGCCTGCACCGAGTGACCCTTGCCCCTACGCTTGTTCCTGCCGTCCAACGTCTCGACCAGTCGCCCCCTTCGGTGATCGCGGCGGTCTGCTTCGACGTCGATGCGACCCTCGTCGACTACGAGACCTCGACCCGTGCCGGGCTGCGTGAGCTCCTCGGCACCGACGAAGCGTGGGCCGACTGGTGCGCGCTCACCGACCGGCACTATCGGCGCTACCTCGCCGGGGAGGTCGACTTCGACATCATGCGCCGCCAGCGAACCAAGGAATTCTTCGCCTCCCGGGGTGAGCTGCTGGGTGATGGTGAAGTATTCCAGCGTGAGGAGCGCAGAGCCGCAGCCATGCGGCAGGCCTGGCAGCTCTACGACGATGCCCTGCCGTGCCTGGGTGCGCTGCGGGCCTGCGGCCTACGGTTGGCCGCGATCACCAATGCGGCCGGAGACTACCAGCGCGCGAAGCTGGAGGTGCTGGGGCTGGAGTCCGTCTTCGACGCGGTGTTGATCTCCGGAGAGCTCGGGGTGGCCAAGCCGCACCGAGCGATCTTCCGAACGGCGTGCACCACCCTCGGTGTGCGTCCGGGGCAGGCCGTGCACGTCGGGGACCGGCTCGACATGGACGCCGAGGGCGCTCGGGACGCCGGGCTGCACGGGGTGTGGCTGGACCGTTCCCGCCGTGGCACGCTCCCACGCGGTACCGGCATCTCGGTGATCCGCCAGCTCTCCGAGCTTCCTGGGCTCGTCCGCACGCTGGTCGGGTGACCTGCCGGTGGGCGAGTGGAACGTGGTGTGGTCGGTCGGCTAATATCCGTCTTCGGCGCTGCTTCTACCGCCGGGCGTAGCCCCGGAGTCGGACAGCCGGTGGGGTATGGTGTAATTGGCAGCACGACTGATTCTGGTTCAGTTAGTCTAGGTTCGAGTCCTGGTACCCCAGCGAATACAGCGAATGCGATGATTGCTTTATCGCGGCCCCGTCGTCTAGCGGCCTAGGACGCCGCCCTCTCAAGGCGGTAGCGCGGGTTCAAATCCCGTCGGGGCTACACAGAGTGGCAGAGGTGTGCCCGTGGATTACGCGGGCATGCTTCTCTTTCGTATGACATCGGGGGCCGAGCCTCCCATGCCCCCCACGAGCGGTTGGTTGCTTGAGGAGCGTGGCCTCCGTTGCTTTTGCGGTGTAGCACTTTTGCGTGATCTCAGAGTCTTGTGAGGATCTCAGAGCCTGTTGTGTAGGGCTTCGGCGGCGGCTAGGAGGTCGGCGGCCCAGCGGGCGCCGGGGCGTCGGCCGATTCGCTCCACCGGGCCCGATACCGATACGGCAGCCACCACGTTGCCCGCGCTGTTACGAACGGGGGCGGATACGCTGGCCACTCCGGACTCCCGCTCGGCGAGGCTCTGCGCCCAGCCTCGTCTGCGCACCTCCATGAGAATCCGTTCGCCGAACACAGCCTCCCCGAGCACGGCGCGCTGCGTGGCCGGGTCCGCCCACGCCGCGAGGACCTTCGCTCCCGATCCCGCGGTCATCGGCAACCTGGCGCCGACCGGGACCGTGTCGCGCAGGCCGCTGGGGGGCTCGGCGGCCGCGACACATACCCGGACCAACCCGTCCCGCCGGTACAGCTGGACACTTTCCCCGGTGAGATCACGCAGCCGGGGCAGTACGGTCGCGGCGGCGTCGAGCAACGGGTCGAGCCCGCCGTTGCCCAGTTCCTGCAGGGCCGGTCCGGGACGCCATCGTCCATCCGATCCTCGGCGCAGCAGCCGGTGTGTCTCCAGCCCGACCGCCAGCCGGTGCGCGGTTGCCCGGGGCAATCCCGTACGGGTGCACAGTTCCGCAAGGCCGCACGGGCTGTCGGCCACTGCGCGCAGCACCGTTACCGCCTTGTCCAGCACTCCGATACCGCTATGCTGTCCCACAAATCGATATTAACTTCCCGCAATGTGAGAAGTCCAGCGTGACGGGGATCATGATGACAAGGAACGGTGCGATGGGCCGCACACTCGCAACAAAGGTTTGGGACGCGCACGTGGTGCACCGCGGTGCGGAAAGCGCGGCGCCGGACCTGCTCTACATCGACCTGCACCTGGTGCACGAGGTCACCAGCCCCCAAGCCTTCGACGGCCTGCGATTGGCGGGCCGGCCCGTCCGGCGACCGGACCTGACCATCGCCACGGAGGATCACAACGTTCCTACCCTGAACATCGAGCTGCCGATCGCTGATCAGGTGTCTCGCACGCAGGTGGAGACGTTGCGGCGGAACTGCGCGGAGTTCGGGGTGCGCCTGCACCCGATGGGCGACGTCGAACAGGGCATCGTGCACGTCGTGGGCCCGCAACTCGGCCTTACCCAGCCGGGGATGACGGTGGTCTGCGGTGACTCGCACACCTCCACCCACGGTGCGTTCGGGGCACTGGCTTTCGGTATCGGCACCTCCGAGGTAGAGCACGTGTTGGCCACCCAGACCTTGCCGCTACGCCCGTTCAAGACCATGGCGGTGACCGTGCAGAGCCGTGATGGGGGCCTGCCCGCGGGGGTCACCAGCAAGGACGTGATCCTGGCTGTGATCGCCCGGATCGGGACCGGTGGCGGCCAGGGCTATGTGCTGGAGTACCGCGGAAACGTGATCGAGCAGCTGTCCATGGAAGCGCGTATGACGATCTGCAACATGTCGATCGAGGCGGGTGCCCGGGCCGGGATGATCGCCCCGGACGCCACCACCTTCGACTACCTGGCAGGCCGACCACACGCCCCCACCGGTCCACAATGGGACGCGGCGATGCGGCATTGGTGTTCATTGCACACCGATGACGACGCCGTCTTCGACGCGCAGGTACACATCGACGCCGATGCGCTGGCGCCGTTCGTGACCTGGGGCACCAACCCCGGTCAGGGGCTGCCGTTGTCCGAGCGGGTGCCCGACCCCGAGGACATCGCCGACGACGGCGAGCGGCTCGCGGTGCGCAAGGCGCTGTCCTACATGGACCTCAAACCCGGTACACCGCTGCGCGAGATCGTCGTGGACACGGTGTTCCTCGGCTCGTGCACCAACGGGCGAATCGAGGATCTGCGGGCCGCGGCGGGGGTGCTGGCCGGGCGCCGGGTGCGGGACGGGGTGCGCATGCTCGTGGTGCCCGGCTCGATGCGGGTGCGCGCCCAGGCCGAGGCGGAGGGCCTGCACGAAGTGTTCACCGCGGCCGGTGCGCAGTGGCGCTCGGCGGGTTGCTCGATGTGCCTGGGCATGAATCCCGATCAGCTCGCCCCGGGCGAGCGCAGCGCGTCAACCTCTAACCGTAACTTCGAGGGCCGCCAGGGCAAGGGTGGACGCACTCACCTGGTCTCCCCGCTGGTGGCGGCCGCCACCGCGGTACGCGGCACCCTGTCCGCCCCCTCAGACCTGGAGTCGTGAGTGGGTAACAGTGTCATGGCACTTAACGCCATTCACGAGCAAGGAGCGAAGCGACGTGCACTCTTTCATCAGGCACACCGGAGTCGGGGTTCCGTTGCGGCGCTCCGATGTGGACACTGATCAGATCATTCCGGCGGTCTACCTCAAACGGGTCAGCCGTACGGGTTTCGAGGACGGGCTGTTCGCGGCCTGGCGCGCGGACGAGGATTTCGTACTCAATCACGACGCCTACCGCACCGGCAGTGTGCTGGTTGCCGGGCCGGACTTCGGTACCGGCTCGTCGCGCGAGCACGCGGTCTGGGCCTTGCTGGACTACGGGTTCCGGGTGGTGATCTCGCCTCGATTCGGTGACATCTTCCGGGGCAACGCCGGCAAGCAAGGCCTGCTCGCGGCGCAGTGCGAGCGAGCCGACGTCGAGCTGCTGTGGACGTTGCTGGAGAAGGAGCCGGGTACCGAGGTCACCGTCGATCTCCAGGAGCGGACCGTGCGGGCCAAGGACCTCCTGGTGCCCTTCGCCGTCGACGACTACACGCGCTGGCGACTGTTGGAGGGGCTGGACGACATCGCGCTGAGCCTGCGGCACGTCGCGGAGATCGACGCTTTCGAGACCCGGCGCCCGTCGTGGTTTCCGACCACGGTTCAGCTCAGCGGAGCCTCGTAGTAGTCAGCGGCAAGCAAAGTCAGCTCCGCCGGCCGGCCGTCGCCGAAGGACAGTACCCAGAAGCTCCCTTTGCGGCTGGGAGTCACCTCCGCCGGTGGCAGCCCGCTCTTGTCGGCGATGCGGCTGAGCAGGTCGGGGATCACCCCGCCCTGGCTGCAGACCACCGCCGGCACCTGCCCGGCTGCCACGTCGATCAATCTCCGCAGGCCGGCCCGGGGATCGGCCGCGTAGCCCTCCTCGGACAGCAACGGCTCATCGATCACCGGTATGCCGAGGTCCACGGCGAGATGCTCGACGGTCTGGCGGCACCGCGCCAGGGGGGCGGAGTGCACCCGCCGCGCGCCGAACAGGGGGAGCAACTCCCGAAGCGCCTCGGCCTGCCGCCGGCCTGCCGTGCTCAGCGGACGCAGGGCGTCCTCGCCGTCCCACTTCTCGCGTTGGCCCGCTTTGGCGTGCCGGACCAATGCCACGGTACCGGTGACGGCCGTGGCGAGTTCGATACCGGCGAGCAACATCCGGTCGTGCGGATAGGTGAGCAGATCAGCCGAGCTGCCCGGAGACAGCCAGCGCAGTTCGTCGACCTCCTCGCTGGCTGTGAAACAGCCTCCCGCGGACTGCGCAGCCCAGTAGTGCGCCACCTTTTCCCCCGCGGCGGTCGGATAGCGGTTGGTCCCCAACCGGGGGCCCAAGATGGCGGTGTGTCCGGTCTCCTCGGCCACCTCCCGGACCGCGGTCATCGGCAATGGTTCCCTCTTCTGCGCCTTGCCCTTGGGCCATGACCAGTCGTCGTAGCGAGGGCGGTGCACCACCGCCACCTCGACGCCGCCGCCGGGGGCGTGCCGACGCCACAGCACGGCACCGGCCGCGATCAGCTCCGGCACTGCTTCTCACTACTCCTGCGGCGTTGGCGGATCTCCTGCACCTGGTGGTCACAGACGGTGGCTCCGTCGGCGGGAGAGGCGATCCACGAGCCGTCCGGTTGCAGTACCCAGCACCGTGTCGCAGGACTGAGCATCGAGTCGAACATCGCGTCCAGCTCGCAGGTCAGTTTCGGGTCGGTCACTCGCACCAATACCTCGACCCGACGGTCCAAATTGCGATGCATCATGTCTGCGCTACCCAGCCAGTATTCATTCACGCCGACGAAGTGGAACACCCGGGAATGTTCCAGGAAACGGCCCAGAATGGAGCGCACCTCAATGTTCTCCGACAATCCCGGCCTTCCCGGAGTGAGCGCACAGATGCTGCGGATCACCAGGTCGATCGGAACACCGACGATCGAGGCGTGATATAGCGCGTCGATCACCTGCTCATCCACCAGAGAGTTGGCTTTGATCCGGATGCCCGCCGGACGACCCGCCCGGGCATGGGCGATCTCCTTCTCGATGCCCTCTACGATGCCGCGTCGGATGCCGTAGGGCGCCACCAGCAGCCGGCGATAGGACGTCTGCCGGGCGTAGCCGGTCAGCGAGTTGAACAGCTCGGTGAGGTCGGCACCGATCGCATGCTCCGCGGTGAGCAACCCGATGTCCTCGTAGAGTCGGGCCGTCTTCGGGTTGTAGTTGCCGGTACCGATGTGGCAGTAGCGCCGGATCATCGAGCCCTCCTGGCGAACCACCAGCGAGGTCTTGCAGTGGGTCTTGAGTCCCATCAGCCCGTAGACCACGTGTACCCCGGCACGTTCCAGCGCCCGAGCCCACTTGATGTTGGCCTGCTCGTCGAACCGTGCCTTCAACTCCACCAGCGCGACGACCTGCTTGCCCGCCTCGGCCGCAGCGATCAGTGCGTCGACGATGGGGGAGTCGCCGGAGGTACGGTAGAGCGTCTGCTTGATCGCGAGCACGCGGGAGTCCTCGGCGGCCTGTTCGATGAACCGCTGGATGCTGGTGGAGAACGAGTCGTAGGGGTGGTGCACCAGTACGTCGCCCTCACGCAGGGTCGCGAACACACTCTTGGGTATCTCGCCCTCGACGAACGCGGGATGGGTGGCCGGGACGAACGGCTCGTCCTTCAGCTCCGGAGCGGGCAGCCGGTAGATCTGCCACAGGCAGGACAGGTCGAGCAGGCCGGGTACCTCGACCACGTCGTGCCGGTCGACCTCCAACTCACTCTGCAGCAGGTCCAGCGTGTCCTGGTCCACCGTGTCAGCGACCTCGAGGCGTACCGGCGGGCCGAACCTACGCCGGGCCAGTTCTCGCTCCAGTGCCTGCAGCAGGTCCTCGTCGCGGTCTTCCCCGACTTCGAAGTCGGCATTGCGGGTGATGCGGAAGAGGTGCCAGTCCACCACGTCCATCCCGGCGAACAGGTCTCCCAGATGGGCCCCGATCAATTCCTCCAGGGGCAGGAAGGTGGCCTGCGGCGAGCTATGAGCGTCCTCCGTATCGTCCACCCGTACCAGACGGGGTACGTTATTGGGCACCTTGACCCGGGCGAAGCGCTTGATACGGGTGTGCGGGTCGCGCACCGTCACGGCCAGGTTCAGGGACAGACCCGAGATGTAGGGAAAGGGATGCGCCGGGTCGACCGCCAGGGGGGTGAGAACCGGGAAGATCTGGTCGGAGAAGTAGTCCGACAGTCGAGGGCGCTGTTGCTCGTTGAGGTCGGCCCAGGTCACGAACCTGATGTCGTGCTTTTCGAGCTGGGGAAGGACCGAGTCGAGGAACACCCGGGCGTGGCGCTCGGCCAGCTCCTGGTTGCGTACCGCGATCCTGGCCAGCTGCTCACGAGGGGCCAACCCGTCGGCGCTGCGGACCGAGAGCCCGGTCTCGTCCCGGCGTTTCAGCCCGGCGACCCGGACCATGTAGAACTCGTCCAGGTTGGAGGCGAAGATCGCGAGAAACTTCGCTCGCTCCAAGAGCGGCTGGCTGGCGTCCTCGGCGAGCGCGAGCACCCGCGCATTGAAGTCCAGCCAGGACAGTTCCCGGTTGAGGTAGCGGTCGTCCGGTAGATCCGTCACTGCGGGAACCGGCGTCACCGCTGGTGGAGCGGTCGGTACCGTGGTCCCAGCACCGTCGACTCCGGTGCCGTCGCTGGTCGTTGCGGCACGTTCCGGCGTAGGGAGGGCTGGGCTCACCCTACCCATTGTTCCGTATGGCGCGAACCCCTCCAGATGACCGAAGGAACACGCCGGTGGTGACCTGGAACACCGGGGTGTTCAGGGGGCGGTCACGGCGAGCGCAGCACGGGTGAACCGGCCCAGTCCCAGGTGGGCCGCTGCGGCGAGGTCGGCCACGGTGTCGACGTCGCAACGCAACCCTGGCCAGGAACCGGACAACTCTCGGGCGCCGCCGGCCCGATGCGCTGCCGCTGATCCCGGCCCGAATCGGGGGTCCAGATTCCGCCGTGGTGGGGCCAGCAGCAGGGTGGTCCCGACCCCCGCCCGGTCGGTGCAGAACACCCGGGTACCGGCGGTGATGCCGCTACGGATCGCGCCATCCAGTTCTTCCGGACGTAGCGCGGGCAGGTCGGCCTGCAACGCCCCGATGGCCGCGGTGGGGTTCTGCGCATGCAGCAGTGCGGCCCCGTACCGCAGGGCGGGGTTCAGCCCGGCGTCCGGCTCATCCCCGATCACCTCCACTCCGTCCCCCGCCAGCGCCTCGCGCGCCATCGCGTCGGAGCAGACGGCGACCACCCGGTGCACCATCGCCGCACCGGTCGCCGCGGCGATGGTGTCCCTGGCCAGCGCGAGGGCCAGCCTGAGGTGCGCCTGGGGCGAACCGACCCCGCCGTCGGCCGCACCTCGCAGCCGCGTCTTGGCCCGGGCCAGTGACTTCACCGGTACGAGCAGCTCTACTAGCACGCCCCCAGCATCCCCGCTGCGGAGCAGGCAAGGGATGCTAGGCCTCTCTCGGTCGGCGAAGGGGAAACTCGTGCGGCGAGCACGCGAGAAGGGCGGTTTCTGGATCTGGCTGTGCATCGTGGTGTGCTACCCGCTCACCCGCTTGCTGGCCCGGCGGCGCTTCGCGGGTTTGGAGCACATACCAGAGGCAGGACCGGTGCTGGTGGTGTGCAACCACGTCTCCTACCTGGATCCGATCTACACCGCGGTGTTCGTGCACCGCAGGGGTCGGATTCCCCATTTTCTGGCCAAGGCCGATCTCTGGCGGACGCCGGTGTTGCGCCGGGTGCTGATCAGCACCGGCCAGATTCCGGTGTATCGGGAAAATCGGACGGCCGACTCCAGCCTGCGGGCGGCCGAACAGTCGCTCGCCACGGGGAGGGCGGTGTTGATCTACCCTGAGGGCACCCTCACCCGGGACCCCCATCACTGGCCTATGGTGGCTCGAACCGGGGTGGCTCGGCTGGCTCTGGAGAGCGGCGTGCCGGTGGTCCCGGTGGTGCACTGGGGCACCCAGCGGGTCTACGACCACTACGCCAGGTGCTTTCGCCCGTTACCTCGGGTCGATGTGGTGGTGCGGGCCGGCGCACCGGTTGACCTGGCGGACTTCCGGCACCGGCCGGTGGATCGGCAACTGCTGTGCGAGGTCACCGAGCGGGTGATGGGCCGGGTTCGTGACCTGCTCGCCGAGGTACGCGGTGAGCAGCCCCCGAGCGGGCTCTTCGCCCCCTCATGGCCGGGACAGGACGGGGGGCAGGAGCGGTGATGAATCATTCGGCGCAGGAGAGGACACCCATACAGCGCATCGCGGTGATGGGGGCGGGCTCGTGGGGTACCGCGTTCGCCAAGGTGCTCGCCGACGCGGGCCGGGATGTCGTGCTCTGGGCGCGCCGATCCGAGGTCGCCGAGGCGGTGTGCCGCTACCACGCCAACCCCGACTATCTGCCCGGGGTGCTCCTGCCGCCGTCGTTGCGGGCTACCGCGCACGCCGATGAGGCGTTGGTGGCGGCGGACGCGGTGGTCGTCGCCGTGCCCAGCCAAACGCTGCGCGCCAATCTCGCCGCCTGGTGCCCGCTGCTGCCACCTCGGGCCATCCTGGTGAGCCTGGCCAAAGGTGTCGAACTCGGCAGCCTCAAGCGGATGAGCGAGGTCATCGTCGACGTCACGAGCGTCGCACCCGACCGCGTGGTGGTGGTCTCGGGTCCCAACCTGGCCCGCGAGATCGCCGCCCAGCAACCCACCGCGACCGTCGTGGCCTGTACCGACCACGACCGTGCGGTCGCGATCCAGCTCGCCTGCGTGACCGGCTACTTCCGGCCTTACACCAACACCGATGTGGTCGGCTGCGAACTCGGTGGTGCCTGCAAGAACGTCATCGCGCTGGCCTGCGGAATGGCCGCCGGGCTGGGATACGGCGACAACACGCTCGCGACCTTGATCACCCGAGGACTGGCGGAAACGGGGCGGTTGGGCGTCGCGCTGGGGGCCGACCCGATGACCTTCGCCGGCCTGGCCGGCCTGGGCGATCTCGTCGCCACCTGCGCCTCACCACTGTCCCGCAACCGGTCCTTCGGCTATCGGCTCGGCCTCGGGGAGACGGTGGAGCAGGCCCAGCAAGCGACCCACGGCCAGGTCGCCGAGGGCGTCAAGTCCTGCCTGGCGATCACCGAGCTGGCCGCGCGGTGCGGTGTCGAGGTGCCGATCACCGCCACGGTGCGCCGGGTCTGCCACGACAGCCAGTCCCCCAAGGAGATGGCCGGAGACCTCCTCGGCCGCACCCCCAAACCGGAATGAGGGCGCAACCATTCCCGCACCGTTGGAGGTGGCCGTGCCAGCGTGCGCGGTGGAGTACCGGCGAGAGCGACGAACCGCCGCATCGCTGCTCGCTGAACTCGGTCCCTTGGGCGGCCCGCGGTAGCGCTTGGCGTCTCACGACCCGCATCCAGCCGGTGGGCCAGCTCCTGGACAGCCACCAGTGCCCGGTCCTGCAGCGCTTCCGACAGCGCGAGGACTCGCGTGGCGGTTGTGCCCTCGGCGTAACAGCGTGAACGGGGCCAGGTCCCGGTCTACGGTCGCCCCCACGCGATGAGAGTTCCTGTTCCTTTACCCGCGGACCTCGTCGGTTTTAGGTGACGCGGCGTGCTCCGAGTTCGGGGTGAGCAGGCTGGCGCTGCGGTCGAGACCGATCGAGAGCAACAGCGTCGGCAGCCGGGGGCCGGTGTCGCTGTTGCACAGCAGGCGGTACATCGCCTTGAAGAACTCCCGTTGTGCCGTCTTGATCTCCGGTGTCGGTCCGGCATTGGCGGGCAGACCGAGCATGATCTTGGGTACCGAGTACACCAGCGTGGTGAGACCCTCGATGTCCCACGAGTCACCGAGACGGCTGACGAGCAGCCGCAACGCGCCGCGGGTCCGTTCGTCGAGCCGGTCCCACTCGGCGGCGTTGAAGGATTGATTGATCGTCGTGCGTTGTTCCGGCGGGAGCAGGCGGGTGGCCCAGTTGATCGCGCAGCTCAACCGGGGTTCCAGCTCCTGGAGCAGCTCATGGTCGGAACCGGAGCGCTCGGTGGCCGGCAGGTGCTGGCGGGCGATCCGGACCATCTGCGCCCGGTTGGCGGCCGTGACGTCCGCGGCGGCGCCGAGCACGCGGAACGGCACCGGGCGCGGGGTCACCGCCACGCCCCCGTCCGAGGTGGACACGCAGTACGCGCGAATCCTGGCCTCGACCGGGTCGACACCCTCCGCTATGCGAGCGGCCATCCGATCCCATTCGTCATAGAGGCGCTGGACCGACTGCGGCGACAGGTCGATCGCGAACGACTGCTCCGGCAACCGGCGCACGTACAACCAGCGGATCAGCGCCGGCTCCAGCACGTCCAGCGCGGTGGACGGGATCGCGGCACCCCCTACCGAGCCCGACATCTTGCCGTTCGACCCGGCCAGACTGACGAACGAGTACACCGCCGTGTGCGGAGCGCTGCCCCCGTAGAGGGACTCGACGAGTTGGCGCCCGACGGTGAAGCTGCCGGTCGGGGCGTGGTGGTCCTCGCCGGCCGGCTCGAAGGCGACCCCTTCGTGCGCCCAGCGCATGGGCCAGTCGACCTTCCACACCAGCTTGCCGCTGATCTTTGCGCCGTCGGCCAGGCTCATCGCCCCCCGGTACGCGCATCGGCAGCGGTAGCTGACCGTTTCACCCGCGTAGTTCTCGACCTGCGTGTCGTCCTTGCCGCACACCTCGCAGTACGGCCGGAAGGGGTAATACCGGTCGCGTCGCTCCTCCTGCGGACCGTCGTGGCGCCCGGGTGTCTGCTGGGCGACAAGCGTGTCGAAGATCAGCCCGCGGCAGTCCAGTGCACGGCGGATCGCCGCGTTGTACACCCCACCGGGGTATTGCGTCGACTGCCTGACCTGGCGCATCCGGATACCCAACAGGTCCAGCGCCTGGGTGAATTCCTCGATGAAGTGCGAGGCGTAGGAGTCGCTGCCGTTCCACGGGTCCGGCACCGCCGACAGCGGCGCGCCGACATAGGCCTGATACGAGTCGGGCACTCCGGCGGGCACCTTGCGCAACCGGTCGTAGTCATCCCAGGAGTGCAGATGCACAGCGTCGACCCCGCGGCGCCGCAACCCCTCGATGACCAGGTGCGTGGTCACCACCTCCCGCAGGTTCCCCAGGTGAATGGGTCCTGAGGGGGAGATACCCGACGCGCACACCACGGCTGTTCCTGCGGTCACACCACGGGTCACGACTTGGTCCGCGAGCCGGTCCATCCAAGTGGGGGAAGCGTTCACTGGGTCCTCTCCGCATAGCGACTCTGCGGGGAGTCGGTCAGCACGTCACATGGGTACCGATCCAGGCTAGCCAACGCCCGAACCTGCCAAGTTGACCGGCGGGTCGATTGCCCCGCGCTGCCCAGACCGACGTCACCAAAGCTGAGCCGGTTGGCCGGAGCGGGCCGGCTGCTGAGGTAGGAGATGATCAGGTGCGCCACACTGTCTGGGTACTGTCGGTCCGTGTCTATCCGCAGGTCGAAGTCACCAAGGTGTTCTGCTCGACGTCGTGCCAGGTTTCACCCCAGGCGTTGAGTTAAGGGATTCAGGATAGCTCTGGGCATCGACCTTTCATTGATGCCAAATTCAAATTTTTTGTCCTCTGGCTGGAGACATTTGCCGCTGCCTGCGTTCCGGATCACCACGCCGTCGCTGCTACTTCCGGCATGGAATTCCCACTATTCTGTCTTGCGTTCGTCGAAGTCATAGTTCCTGGTGGCAGTCGAATCCCGGTCGCGTTTGTCGTCATCGTGGCGCGCGTTGAGGCGCCCACCACTCAGGGCGCTGACAATGCGGTACGGGCTTCCCTGTAGCACGCTGCCGGACGGTTGGTTTTTCGTTGTCACGATGGGGCCTCCAATATCTCGGGAACAGATGCGGCACGCTTTGTCGTCCGGGCCGTCTCTGTCCCGGGTACCCCGCATACCATCCCTCACACTCCGCCAAAAGATTGACAACGTATCACTAAACGTAGCTATTCAGCTACGAATTGAGGTGGTTGTGGGAGCCGGTGTCCGGCGTCGTGTGCGGAGCTGAGACAATCTTGGTGTATCGGCTTCGGGATCGCTGGAAGAATTGGTTGATCTGTCGCTCGCGTGGGTGGCGGAGTTGGAGCAGCGGGATGCGCGGATCGCGGAATTGGAGCGCCGGTTGGCTGCTGACTCATCGAATTCCTCATGTCATCCCTATCGAATGCGCCCGTGGGAGAAGAAACTGGAGTGCCCCGAGACCTTGCGACGCATCGGCCATCAAGCCGCAGGCGATCTCGGCGAGCAGGTAGAGGTCCCAGGTCTGCTCCACTCTCGAACTGGGCACGTGCGGGTCCGGCACGAGCTCGGCGCGGATCGCGCGGTTACTGGAGGCATCTGCGCAATACGAGCCTCGTGGCACCCTGTGGCAACGCTGATCCGAGTTCTCCTGAGTTGACCGGTAACGTCTGGAGGTATGTCGCGTCCCCTGGGGTTGCCGGTGGTGCGGTCGGCGGCTTTCGCGTTCGACTCCGCGCATGATTACGCCGAGGTGCTCGGTGGACGGGTTGCCGGCTACTCCTACTCCCGGATCGACAACCCCACCTCGGTCGTGTTCGCCGAGGCGGTCGCTGCGCTGGAGGCGCCGGGCGCCACCGACATCGGCGCCGAGCCGTTCGCGTCCGGGATGGCGGCCATCTCCACGACGTTGCTCGGGCACCTCGCTCAGGGCGACGAGGTGATCGCCCCGGTGGACTGTTACGGCGGTACCTGGTCGCTGCTCACCCACTGGCTGCCACGCTGGGGATTGCGCCCGGTGCTGGTGGACATCACCAACACTGCCGCAGTGCAGGAAGCGATCACCAACCGCACCCGGATGATCTACGCGGAGACCATCGCCAATCCCACGCTGACCGTGCCCGATCTGCCCGCCCTCGCCGACCTCGCGCACGGCACGGGCGCCCTGCTGGTGGTGGATTCCACGTTCGCCACTCCGGTGGTCTGCCTGCCCTTGGAGCACGGCGTCGACCTGGTGTCGCATTCGGCAACCAAGTTCCTCGGCGGGCATGCCGACGCTACCGGGGGAGTGGTCGTCGGCCGCCGCGAGCATCTGCGACCGGTCCGGGAAGCGCGTATCGACCTCGGCGGATGCCTGGCTCCGGACGAGGCGTTTTTGCTGCACCGCGGGTTGGCCACCCTCCAACTGCGAGTGGGGCGGCAGTGCGCGAGCGCCGCCGTGCTGGCCGAGGACCTCGCGACGCATCCTGCGGTGGCGCGGGTGCGCTATCCAGGGCTGGCATCGCATCCGCAGCACGAAACGGCCACCAGGCTGTTCCGCGCCGGGCGGTACGGCAGCCTGATCAGTCTGGACATCCGGGGTGGTCGTAATGCCGGGATGGCTTTCTGCGACGCCCTGCGCACCGTGGCGGTCGCGACCTCGCTGGGCAGCGTGCACTCCAAGGTGAGCCACGCGGCGTCGACCACGCACCGCCAGCTCGACGACGCGGCACTGGCGGCGGGGGGGATCGCCCCGGGCCAGGTGCGGCTGTCGGTGGGCGTGGAGGATCCCGAAGCGTTGCTCGCCGACCTGTGTCAAGCACTGGACACGATTTGACCCCGAGGGGCATCGACTGGTTCTATCCTCCGCTGTGAGCGGCACCCTCGTCCTCGTCCGGCGGTCCTCGGTGGATCTGCTGCGGGTGGCGAGCGCGCTCTGTCCGGCGCGGTGAACCCCCTGGCCCCCTGACCGCGCCTGTTCAAGACGTCCGACCCGGTTTCCGGTGAGGTGCTGCGCGTGGTCGGTTCATCGATCCGCGCGGAGGAATTTCGACATGCACGCTGTTCCCTACCTCACCGTCCCGACCGCCGGTAGCGTCGCGCCCGGCAGTCCCACCAGTCTCGCCATGACTCTGGCCGCGCACCCCGAGCGGTGGCAGCCGTTGGTGGACTACCGCTCCGACACCCGCTGGTACCGGTTGCTGGCGCGCACCGGGCGCCATGAGGTGTGGCTGCTGTCCTGGCTGCCCGGCCAGGGCACCGACCTGCACGACCACGGTCCGGCCTCCGGTGCCTTCGCTATCGCCGCGGGCACACTCACCGAGCAGGTCGTCGCCGCCAAGCGAGGTCGCGCTCCGGTGGAGATCACCCGCAGCCTCGTCGTCGGGCAGTCCCGCGCCTTTGGCCCGCACTACGTTCATCAGGTGCGAAACCTCGGTAACGTGCCTGCGGTGAGCGTGCACGTCTATACCCCCGGCCTGACGGTGATGAACCGCTACCGGCTGGAAGCACACGAGCTGCAGCACGTGGGGGTAGAGCAGGCCGGGGTGGACTGGTGAGTCGCCCGGCGGGTGCGCTCAGTATCGACCAGCTGCTGGCCGATGCGCGTTCCCGGCTGCAGCGCCTGCACCCGTCCCAGGCCCAGGAGGCGATGGCCGCCGGGGCCGTGCTGGTCGACATCCGTCCCGGCTGGCAGCGCGCCGAGGAGGGCGAGGTGCCGGGCGCGTTGCTGGTCGAGCGCAACCACCTGGAATGGCGCTTCGACCCGGAGTGCGCTGCCCGGCTGCCGCAGGCCACCGGCTATGACGTGCAGGTGGTCGTGCTCTGCTCGCAGGGCTACACCTCCAGTCTCGCCGCGGACTCGCTGCGCAGCCTGGGTCTGCATCGTGCCACCGATGTGATCGGTGGTTTCGAGGCCTGGGCCGCCGCAGGCCTTCCCGTCACGTAGCTCGCGGCATCCTGTAACGGCGCGGGGCATCTGTGTTGGGCCATTGGTGGCGCTGTCACCGACCTCGGGTGACTCGGAGTAGGGTCAGCCGCTGTGCCAGAGCGCAGGTTGTGTGTCGCTGTTGTCTTCGGGGGGCGTAGCAGTGAGCACGCGATCTCCTGCGTCTCGGCGGGCAGTGTGCTGACTCATCTGGACCAGGAACGTTTCGAGGTATTGCCAGTCGGCATCAGTCGTGCCGGAACATGGGTGCTGGGTCCCACCGAGCCTGCCGAACTGGCGATTCGACACCGCCAACTGCCCGCCGTGGACGGTACTGCCGGCTCACTGGTGCTGCCCGCTGACCCGACCCGCCGCGAACTCGTCTGGCTGACCCCTCACCGGCTCGGCGAGGTGCTCTCCGGAGTGGACGTGGTCTTCCCCGTGCTGCACGGGGCGTTCGGCGAGGATGGCACGATTCAGGGTCTCCTGGAGTTGGCCGACCTGCCCTATGTCGGCCCTGGCGTGCTGGCCAGCGCGGCGGGCATGGACAAGGAGTTCACTCGCAAGCTGCTGCGTGCCGATGGCCTGCCGGTCACCGACGCCGTGGTGCTCCGTCGCGACGTCGTCACCCTGACATCGGCGCAACGCCATCGGCTCGGCCTGCCGGTCTTCGTCAAGCCGGCCAGGGCAGGCTCCTCGGTGGGCATCACCAAGGTGACGGACTGGGCCGGGCTGCCTGCGGCGATCGACACGGCCCGCGCCGCGGATCCCAAGGTACTCGTTGAGGCCGCGGTACTCGGTCGCGAAGTCGAGTGCGGCGTGCTGGAGTTCCCCGATGGCCGAGTCGAGGCGTCGTTGCCCGCGGAGATCCGGATGGTCGCCGAGGACTCCGCCGGTTGGTACGACTTCGACGCCAAGTACCTCGATGATGCCTGCGAATTCGACATTCCCGCCAAGCTCGACGACGAGGTCACCGCCCGGCTGCGAGCGATGGCCGTGGCCGCCTTCCGGGCGCTGGACTGCCAGGGACTCGCGCGGGTCGATTTCTTCGTCGGGAAGGACGGCACGCTGACCGTCAACGAGCTCAACACGATGCCCGGCTTCACCCCCATCTCGATGTACCCGCGGATGTGGGCGGTCACGGGGGTGGATTACCCGACCTTGCTGTCGACCTTGATCGACACTGCGGTGGTCCGAGGCACCGGCTTGCGCTGAACCGTCGCGGATATTTCCTGTTTTTCAGGACGGGAACTCAGTATCCAAACGACGAACAGCTCGTTGAGGGGGCGGGTCCGCCCGTGCGGTGTTGAAGCTCCCGCACGGGCGGATCGGTCAGAGCGGTCAAGGGGGAAAGTCCAGCTTGCGCGCGGGCATCGTCTCGGCGATCACTTCGGCGATCTGCTGCAGCGGCCCGCTACCTGCGTCCGGGGGTAAGGTCACCATCACGTACCTGGGTCGATCTACGACGAGCCAGATGCTCGCTGGGCTGTGGGGGATCTCGAGGAGCGTCACCCCGGAGACGTCCAGTAGTCGTGAGGTGACCCTGAGCTCGGCGGGACGGTCGAGCCCGCAGCGCAGCACCACCGGTGGCTCACCCCAGGCGACGACGCCCGAGGGCACAGGAGCCGCGAGCTCTCGGCGCTCAAGACCTCCCCCGGCGCCCCCGTCCAGCTGCTGCGGCAGGGCCGTCACCAGGTGCGCACAGTCGGCGGAGTCGGCTGCGGGGGCAGCGGGCAGCAGCAGCGGAGCGGGGCGCTGGCCCTTGACCACCGCGGCGGCGGCGAGCACCCCGACGACCAGCACTATCGGCAGGATCAGCGCGGCGGCGAGCAACCGGCTCGAAGCGCCGGCCGGATGGGGAGTGCCCATCAGGTCAGGTGCACGACCGGGCACGTCAGCGTGCGGGTGATGCCTGCCACGGTCTGCACCCTGGCAACCACGAGCTGTCCCAACTCGTCCACGTCGGTGGCCTCGGCGCGCACGATCACGTCGTACGGACCGGTAACATCTTCCGCGCTCGTGACACCGGGGAGAGTCCCTACCGCTGTGGCTACCGCCGCCGCCTTGCCGACCTCGGTCTGGATGAGGATGTATGCCTGCACCACGGCGTGGCCCCTTCGTCTTGACACCTCGGTCGCGGTAGGAACGAAACGTACCTGACATGTGGGCCGAATTGAGGTATGCCTGTGCATTCTGCTGGGGGTGTCGCTGCGGAACCGTCGCCGGAGGATGGTTCGGTGGCCGACTTAGGCGAGTTCGGGATGATCGCCCGGATTACCGCGGGGCGGCGGCTGCCGTCGGCCACGCTGCTAGGTCCGGGCGACGACGCAGCGGTACTCGCCGCCGCCGACGGTCGGGTGGTGGCATGCACCGACATGCTCGTCGAGGGGATGCACTTTCGGCTTGACTGGTCCACCCCGCACCAGGCCGGGCGTAAGGCCGTCGCCGCCAACCTGGCGGATGTGGCAGCGATGGGCGCGGTGCCCACCGGATTGCTCGTCGCGCTGGCCTGTCCCGGACACACCCCCGCCGCCACGGTGCAGGCCATGTTCGACGGGATGTGGGAAGAGGCCGGACGGGTCGGCGCAGGCGTTGTCGGCGGCGATGTGGTGAGCGCACCCAAGATCATTATCTCGGTGACCGCGCTCGGCGACCTGCAAGGTAGAGCTCCGATCGCCAGATCCGGGGCCCGCCCGGGCGAGGTTCTCGCGATGTGCGGCCGGCTGGGTTGGGCAGCGGCCGGGCTCGCCGTGCTGAGCCGGGGATTCCGGTCCCCGATGACCGTGGTAGGGGCACACCGGGTGCCGGAGCCGCCGTATGACGCAGGCCCATGGGCCGCTGTGGCGGGTGCCACAGCGATGATCGACGTTTCGGATGGCCTACTCGCCGATCTCGGGCACATCGCCAAAGCCTCCGGTGTCAGTATCGACATCGACTCGGCGGCGCTGACCATCCCGCGGCGGTTGGTCGAAGTGGCCTCCGCGCTGGGGGCTGATCCGCGGCACTGGGTGCTGACCGGCGGTGAGGACCATGCCCTGCTGGCCAGTTTTCCTCCCCGGATCGTGCTGCCCTCCGAGTGGACGATCATCGGTGCCGTGCGAGAGGGCCGAGGAGTGACCGTCGACGGCAACCCCTACCAGGGCCCAGCAGGCTGGACCCATTTCACCCCGTGAGCGCGTATCGGTGTTCCAGCACTCAATACCACTCACGACCGTCGTAGGCTGCCATTCTGTGGAGTTGCGGACCTTCGCCCTAGACCATCCTGACGTCCAGAAGCTGATCGACGAGGTGCAACAGGAGTACGTTCACCGCTATGGCGGCAAGGACGCCACACCGGTTGACGGAAGTGAGTTCGCCGCACCGCGTGGGACCTTTGTGGTGGGCTACCTCGACGGGGTGGCCGTCGCGTGTGGGGGCTGGCGAGCTCATGAGCCCGGCCCGGAGTTCGCCAGCGGGGACGCCGAGCTCAAGCGGATGTATGTGGTCCCGGTGGCGCGCGGCCGGGGGCTGTCCCGGGTGGTGCTCGCCGAACTGGAGCGCCGGGCGGTCGCCGCGGGGCGGCGGCGGATGGTGTTGGAGACCGGCGCCCGCCAGCCCGAGTCGATCGGCCTGTACATCTCGGCGGGTTACACCGAGATCCCTCGCTTCGGGTTGTACCGGCACCACCCGCTGAGCCGCTGCTTCGCCAAGCCACTGCCGGTGGCGGTTCAGGCCACCGGCTGAGCCGCCACCGCGTCACAGCCGTGCAGCCCGCTGGGTTGCTTCTCCGCGCTTCGGGCTAGGGTCGCGTGCCGTGACTACAGCTGTGAGCGAGATGGTGGAGGCCGGCTGGGCGGATGCGCTGGCTCCGGTGGATGAGCAGATCACCGCTGCCGGGCGGTTCCTGCGAGCCGAGATCGCCGCAGGACGGCGTTATCTGCCCGCTGGGGCCAATATCCTGCGGGCCTTCACCCAGCCGTTCGACCAAGTGCGGGTACTCATCGTCGGTCAGGATCCCTACCCGACCCCGGGCCACGCGGTGGGGTTGTCCTTCTCCGTCGAGCCCGATGTCCGACCGCTGCCGCGCAGTCTGGTCAACATCTTCCAGGAGTACTGCGCTGACCTCGGCCTGCCCATGCCGTCCACGGGGGACCTCAGCCCATGGGCCGAGCGGGGCGTGCTGCTGCTCAACAGGGTGCTCACCGTGGAACCCGGAAAGCCGGGCTCACACCGAGGCAAGGGGTGGGAAGAGGTCACCGAGCAGGCCATCCATGCTCTGGTGGCCCGTGAGGCGCAACCGCTGGTGGCCATCCTGTGGGGCCGGGATGCGCGCAACCTGCGCCCCATACTCTCCGATGTGCCGTGCGTCGAGTCGGCACATCCATCACCAATGTCAGCCGACCGCGGCTTCTTCGGCTCCCGTCCCTTCAGCCGCGTGAACCAGCTGCTCGAGGAGCTGGGTGACGAGCCGGTGGACTGGGCGCTGCCCTGATCGGGCTGGGCGAAGCGCCTGCTCAGGCTTGCCGAGGCGTCACCCGCGGACGACCTTGCCCGCCTTCAGGCAGGAAGTGCACACGTTCAACCGACGACGTTGGCTCAGGCCGATCTTCGCTCGGACGGTCTGAATGTTCGGGTTCCACCGGCGGTGGGTGCGCCGGTGGGAGTGCGAGACCGACATGCCGAAGCCTGGTCTCTTGTCACAGACATCGCACACGGCAGCCACGTCGTACTCCTTGGATTCATCGCGAATGGGTCTCTCATGCCCGGTTCCGGGCGGTCCGGTAAGGGTAGCGGGGCGGCGTACCACGCTCCACACCGGGGAACGCCGCACCTGGGAACGTCAGAGGTGGTCGGTAACCTTCGGCCCAGCGGGATGGATGCGGTGAGGAGGGCATCCGCGATGTTGACATCGTTGGACGGAGCGGCGGTTCGTCGGTGGGCGGCGGCCTGCTGTGATGAGCTCGCGGTGCACCGGCACGAGATCGACGAGCTGAACGTGTTTCCGGTTGCCGATCAGGACACCGGTTCCAACCTGCTGGCCACCATGCGGGCCGGGCTGGAGGCGGTGCTGCGCGAAGATGATCAGAATGACGCCGCGGATCGCACCGCTGCGGTGTTGGCCCGCGGCGCACTGATGGGAGCGCGGGGCAACTCCGGAGTGATCGTGTCCCAGGTGCTGCGCGGTCTCGCTGAGAGCCTGGCCGACGCGGGGTCGTACGACGGTGCGGCATTGCGGGAGGGCCTGCGCCGAGCCGAGGAGCTGGCCGTTGCGGCGGTATCCAATCCGGTAGCGGGGACTGTGCTGAGCGTGCTGCATGCGGCGGTGCAGGCTGCGGCGCTGGTCGGCTCCGACGATCTTTGCGAGGTGGTTTCGGTGGCGAGTACCGCTGCGGCCCGCGCGCTGGCCGATACGCCCCGTCAACTCGCCGTGCTGGCCAGAGCCGGTGTGGTGGACGCGGGCGGCCAGGGCCTGGTCTTGCTCTTGGAGGCGCTGCTGGCGGTGGTCACCGAGTGTTCCGCCCGGAGCGTGGTCGCCGCGGCTGTTCCCGCGCGCCCACCGCATGCTCTGCAAGCGGTGCGGGAGGGCGGATCGGCCGAGTACGGATACGAGGTGATGTATCTGCTCGACGGTACAGACGAGGCCCGGGTCGGTGCCTTGCGCGCCGAGCTCGGCGCGTTGGGTGATTGCGTGGCCATCGTCGGCACGGGTGAGCGGACGGGCGAGCTGCCTGCGCTGTGGAACGTACACGTGCACTGCTCCGATATCGGCGCCGCGATCGAGGCAGGGGTGCGGG